>JAOUDF010000176.1 GCA_029859385.1 Nitrospirota bacterium | reverse complement strand
GAGCACCTCAACCACTTCGCCCGTCAACCGGCCGCCGCCAAAGACCGCTGTCCGGCCCGGCTTAAGCGAGCCGCCGACCAGGGCCTCCCAGCGGTCGCCGTCGATGCGGCGCAGGAGAAAAAACTCTATACGGCCCCCGCTCCCCTGTTTCTCGCCCACCAGGCGGGCGGGGAACACCTTGGTATTGTTAACGACGAGCAGGTCGCCGGGATAAAGATATTCGGTGATATCGTAAAATCGGCGGTGCAGGATCGACCGGTTGCGGCGGTCGAGCACCATGAGGCGTGAATGATCGCGGGGTTCGACGGGGTGCTGGGCGATGAGCTCAGGGGGAAGCTGGTAATCAAACCGGGAGAGCAGCATTACATATCCGGCCGGTACGGCTCGATCTTTACATCGGTGTAGTAGTGAAGGAGGATCTCTTCAAAGTTTTTCCCCTGGAGCCCCATTTCCCGTGCCCCAAGCTGACAGAGGCCCACGCCGTGTCCCGACCCTTTTCCTTCAAAGCGGTACCTGCCGCCCTTGGTCTTTTTCACGGCAAAACGGGTGCTCGGCACAACCTCCCATCCCATGGCCTTTCTGAAGTCGTTCCCCTTCATGGAAAGCTCTCCCTTGGAGTGAGTTATCACAAGTCGTGTCACCCGGTCACTATCACTCTGGGCGGCAACTCGTATATCCCGAACCTTGCCGATACGGTACCCCTTTCTTTCCAGGGCATCCTGAATCTCCGAGGCGCTGAACCATTTTTCCCACTGCATCTTCGACCCGTGGGGAGGGCACATCCCTTCAACCGACTTCAGATACTCAACAGGTTTCCCGAAGACCGCCCCGACATCCTCCGTCTCGCCCCCGCAACAGCCATGAAACATGGCATTGATCAACTTGCCGTCATAGGTGAGCACCAGCCCGGCCGTCTCATCCACCGCCCTGTCGGAGATCGGACTTCTCAGGCCGTTCCCGCTGTATACCTGGCTGTTGACATCGGCCGTCACGTCGTAGTCGCCCCCGGCCTGAGATTTCTTTTTATACAGGGCATAGGTACGCGCCGCTACCGCCTGGGCCTTCAGCACCTCCAGCTCCCATTTGGGTGACGCCTCCGCCGGCACCACTCCCTTGAGATACTCCTCCATGTCGAGGAGGGCAATGGCCTGCACAAGGCCGCCGGGCTTTTTGCGTATCTCCAGTTCGCTTTGCAGTCGTATGCCGTTAACCCCCATCTGCCCCGCAATGGCCTTGATTTTCAAGGGCGGCCTCGGTACCGGTATCCCGTTTATGTGCAACGCCCCGTCAATGGTCTCCAGCTCGAGCATCGCTTCATCGAGATGCATCTCCATCAGATTACCCTGGCCGTCGTAGCAGATAACCTCTCCGTCGACCTTCACTTCGAGCCGCTGCTGGTCGTCCTTGAGAAGCACCCGTATCGTTTCGCCCGCCAAAGCAGAGAGAGGAAAGAGCATTATGAAAAGAATCGCAAGAAATGTCTTCATCGACGTCCCATCAACCAGAAGAGAAGGGTGATAACAATGCTGATAATGATGCTGGTCGCCAGCGGAAAGTAAAAGGTGAAGTTTTCACGCTTGACCACGATATCGCCGGGGAGCCGCCCCAGCCACGGAATCTTCTCTGCAAAGGTGAGGATCAACCCGACAACCGCCAGCAGAATGCCGATAACGATGAGGGTTTTACCCAGTGACGGAAGCATTGCGCACCTGCCCTACAGCAACCCCTGCTGCCCGCGATACGGGAAACCGAAGTAGTCGTACGCCGTCTTCGTGGCAACGCGCCCCCGGGGCGTGCGGTCGAGAAAACCTTCCTGAATGAGGTAGGGCTCGTAGACATCCTCGATGGTGTCGCGCTCCTCGGCAATGGCCGCCGCCAGCGTATCGAGCCCCACCGGCCCGCCGCTGAATTTCTCAATGATGGCGAGGAGGAGCTTTCTGTCCATCTGGTCGAACCCCTTCTCGTCCACTTCCAGCATCTTCAGGGCCTGGTCGGCCACCTTGGCGGTGATATGCCCGTCGGCCTTTACCTGGGCGAAGTCGCGGACCCGCCGCAACAGGCGGTTGGCGATACGCGGCGTGCCTCGCGACCTGCGGGCTATCTCCAGCGCGCCGGCGTCTTCGATGGGGGCGCTGAGAATCCCCGCGGAGCGGGTAACGATCCGGGCCAGTTCCTCGTGGGTATAGAACTCAAGCCGCAGCTGCACGCCGAAGCGGTCGCGGAGCGGCGAGGTGATAAGGCCGGTGCGGGTCGTGGCCCCCACCAGGGTGAATTTCGGCAGGTCAAGCCGGATGGTGCGGGCGCTGGGGCCCTGCCCGATGACGATGTCGAGCTGATAGTCCTCCATGGCCGGATAGAGAATCTCCTCCACCGTCCGGCTGAGTCGATGGATCTCATCCACGAAGAGGATATCCCGGTCACCCAGGTTGGTGAGGATGGCAGCCAGGTCGCCGGGCCGCTCCAGCACGGGGCCCGAGGTGATGCGGATACCGGCATCCAGTTCACGGGCAATAATATGGGCGAGGGTAGTCTTACCCAGTCCCGGAGGGCCGCAGAAGAGGACATGGTCGAGGGCCTCGCCGCGGCCTTTCGCAGCGTCGATGAATATCCGCAAGTTCTCCTTTACCTTCGACTGACCGACGTACTCTTCGAGGGTCGGCGGGCGCAGGGAGAGGTCGATGCTCGTCTCGTCCGTATTTTCTTCCGGATTGATAAGTCGTTCGTTGCTCATGATTTATTTCGCCAGCAGTTTAAGCGCCTGTTTGAGGACATCCCCCAGGACCATATCTTCCTGCCCTTCCGAGACCCTCTTGATGGCATCTTCGGCCTGGGGGCGCTTGTAGCCAAGGTTCATCAGCGCCGAGAGGGCGTCATCGGAAACGCAGACCGGTGCACTCCCGGCCGCCACCGGCTCAAGCGCGGCACAGGCGAGATGGTCCATCTTCCCCTTCAGCTCCAGCGCAATCCTTCCGGCGGTCTTGGGGCCTACGCCGGGAACCAGCGACAGGCGGGCCTTGTCTTCTCTCCGAATGGCCTCCGTCAGCTCCTCCACCGTGATGCCGGAAAGTATGTTGAGCGCCAGTTTCGGGCCAATGCCCGATACATCCTGGAGCATGAGGAACGCCTCCTTCTCCTCCATGCGGGAGAAACCGTAGAGCAGCAGCGCGTCTTCCCGGACGTGGGTGTGAATCTGGAGCGATACGGTATTATTGACATCGGGAAGGGCATAGAAGGTGGAAAGGGGCAGAGCAACCTGATACCCCACCCCGTGCACATCGATGATGACGAAGGCGGGCGACTTGTACGAAAGGGTGCCGGTGAGGGAGGCGATCATCTGCCGCGAACCTCCTTCATCCTGACCGACATGAGATGGCAGATCGCAATGGCCAGGGCGTCGGAGGCGTCGGCCGGCTTGGGTATCTCCTTGAGCTTGAGGAGCATCTTCATCATCTCCTGCACCTGGGCCTTCTCGGCCCGGCCGTACCCTACCACCGATTGCTTCACCACCAGCGCCGTGTATTCAAAAACAGGAATCCCGTTGTTCACCGCCGCCAGCATCGCCACGCCGCGGGCATGCCCCAGAACCAGCGCCGAATGGGGGTTCTTTGCAAAAAAAACCTCCTCGATGGCCATGGCATGGGGGCGGTGGGCCTTTATGGCGTCGTCCAGGCCGTCGTATATCTTCTTCAGGCGCACATGGAGGTCGACTTTCGAAGAGTTCTTGATCGCGCCGCAGGCCACATGAAACAGCCGGTGGTCTTCCTCATCCACAATGCCGAACCCGCAACTTACGGTTCCGGGGTCGACGCCAAGCACTCTCATCAAGATTCTCCGGGTAATTCCACCGTCTCCCGGCCTTCGGGAAATTCGGAGGCCGATATCGCGCCACCTTGAATTCATGGAAACGCAATCATCGTCAAATTTTGGGATGCAACGTACAATGACCGTCAGGTCTTAACAAAGCCGCGCCCCATATCGGCCCCCGAATTTCCCGAAGGCCGAGAGACGGTGGACTCAGTCCCTTCTACTCCATCATCTCTTCCGGGACATCGAAGTTGGCGTATACATTCTGGACGTCGTCGTGGTCCTCGAGGGCCTCCATCAGCCTCACCATCTGCTCGGCCTCTTTCCCTTCGAGGGCGATGTAGTTCTGAGGGACCATGGAAAGCTCCGCCGAATCCATCTCTATGCCGGCGTCGGTCAATGCCTGCTTCACCGTTTCGAAGTCGGACGGCTCGGTAATGACCTCGTAGCTCGACTCATCGTTCTTGAAGTCTTCGGCCCCCGCCTCCAGGGCCAGGCTCATAAGGCGGTCCTCGTCGACCTTTGCCTTGTCGACGACGATGTACCCCTTCTTATTGAACATCCAGGATACGCAGCCCGCCTCCCCCATGTTTCCGCCGCCCTTGCTGAAGATATGCCGAAGCTCCGCGACGCTGCGGTTCTTGTTGTCCGTCAGGCAGTCCATCAGCACCGCCACGCCGCCGGGGCCGTATCCCTCGTAGATCGTCTCTTCATACGACATGCCCGGAAGCTCGCCGGTGCCGCGCTGGATCGCCTTTTTGACGTTGTCGGCCGGCATATTCACTTCCTTGGCCTTGATGATGGCAAGCCTCAGTCTCGGATTGCCGTCGGGGTCGCCCCCGCCGATCTTGGAGGCAACGGTGATTTCCTTGCTTATTTTGGTAAAAATCTTCCCGCGCTTGGCATCGATAGCGCCCTTCTTGCGCTTCGTAGTTGCCCATTTTGAATGCCCGGACATCTGAAACCCCTCCTGGAAAAAATAAAATCGGGTTGTGCACCCGATTAAACAGACCTCTTTCCCGCCAAGCGGAATTACCCGCAAAGGCTTTGCATTTCTAGCATAAAAAGGCTTATCATGTCAACAGAGGCGGGAGGTCTTCCGGTGATCCGTCCCTTCTCCACAAAGGTGTCCCTCATGTCCCGCTTTCTTGCCACATTTCTCATTGTTTACAGCGCCATGCACCTCTATGCCTTTACCAGGGTGCGGGTAGCCTTCCACCCCGGCATGGCCGCCTCCTTCTTTCTTGCCGCCTTCATGGTCGTTACCACCTGCATCCCGCTGATAGTTCGCATGGTCGAGCAGAAGGGTTTTGAGAGTGCGGCCCGGTTCTTTTCCTGGACCGGCTACACCTGGATGGGCTTTCTGTTTCTGTTTG
>JAOUDF010000175.1 GCA_029859385.1 Nitrospirota bacterium | reverse complement strand
CCGCGCTATGAGACCGGCGATCTGCTTGCTCAGTATCTGATGCCTGCCGGTGTCGAGGACCAGCCCTACCTGCTCGTTGTCCAATGATGCCTTATCGTCCCATGCGGCGAGAAACTTGCCGGGGTGATAGCGTACTTCCTTTACCTCTCCACTGATCGGCACCCGCTGGATGTGGACGTTGAAGACGTTGAGGAAGATGCTGATCTGCAGCATGTTCTTCTTGAGGTACTGGTCTTCGAACACCTCCTTGATGACGATTACCTTGCCGTCAGCCGGGGAGACCACCAGCCCCTCGCCGGTAGGAATCGTCCGCTCCGGGTTCCGGAAGAAGTAGGTCACGAAGAGGAAGAGGAGCAGGGTGATGCCCCCCAGTATGCCCCACCCCAGGAAATAAAATACCACCAGCAGGGCCGCCAGTGGTATCAGAAAGGGGTAGGCTTCAACAGCGATGACACCGGTACAGGGTTTCAATGATACCTCCGCCGGGCTGCCTTTCTTCGGCCGGCTGCGTTGTCGGTTGTCGGCGTACTCGACGTACTTCAGTGTACGCCTCCGTCACCTCCGCCCTGCCGCCTTGCCGGCCTGTGAAAATCAGCCCGGTAATTATTGAATCCGTTAATTCTTGGACTTGTCCACCAGCTTGTTCTTGCCCAGCCAGCTCATCATGGAGCGAAGGTTCTTGCCCACTACTTCGATGGGGTGCTCCTCGCCCTTTCTCTTGAGCGCGGTATAGGTCGGCTTGTTGACCTTGTTCTCCAGCATCCACTCGCGGGCAAACTCGCCGTTCTGGATCTCGCTCAGGATCTTCTTCATCTCCTTCTTGGTCTCGTCGGTGACGATGCGCGGGCCGCGGGTCAGGTCGCCGTATTCGGCAGTGTTGCTGACCGAGTAGCGCATGTTGGCGATACCGCCCTCGTGGATGAGGTCGACGATCAGCTTCACCTCGTGCAGACACTCGAAGTAGGCCATCTCCGGCGAATAACCGGCCTCGACCAGGGTTTCGTAGCCGGCCATGATGAGGGCCGACACGCCGCCGCAGAGCACTGCCTGCTCACCGAAGAGGTCGGTCTCGGTCTCTTCCTTGAAGCTGGTCTCGATGATGCCTGCCCTGCCGCCGCCCACGCCGGAAGCATAGGCCAGCGCGATCTCCTTGGTGTCGCGGGAGGGGTCCTGGTGCAGCGCGATGAGGCACGGCACGCCGCCGCCCTTGGTGTACTCGGAGCGCACCAGATGGCCGGGGCCCTTGGGGGCGCAGAGGAAGACGTTGACGTCTTCACGGGGCACGATCTGGTTGAAATGGATGTTGAAGCCGTGGCCGAAGGCGAGGTATGCACCCTTCTTAAGGTTCGGCGCAATATCCTGACGGTAGACGTCGCCCTGCAGCTCATCGGGAAGAAGGATCATGACGACATCGGCGCCCTTTACCGCATCGGCGGTTGCCTTCACCTTGAGACCGGCCTTCTCGGCCTTCTTCCAGGAGGGGCTGTCCTTGCGGAGGCCCACGGTTACGTCAAACCCGCTGTCCTTGAGGTTCTGGGAATGGGCATGGCCCTGGCTGCCGTAACCGATGACGGCGATCTTCATCTTCTTGAGCTTTGCGGTCTTTGCGTCCTTGTCGTAGTACACCTTCATTGCCATGCGTTTTTCTCCTCTGTGGTAGGGGCACAGTTCATTGCGCCCGGATCTACGCGGTTTTCTGTTCTTCCCTTGCCATTGCTATCTTGCCCGTCCTCACCAGCTCCTTGATCCCCAGCGGGCGGAGCAGGTTGATGATGGCGTCGATCTTCTTGTCGTCTCCCGTAATCTCGATGGTGTACGTGGTGGGAGTCGAATCCACTATCCGTGCCCGGAAAATGTCGCAGATGCGCAGGGCCTCGGCGCGGTCTTCCTTCTTTGTGTGTATCTTGATGAGCACCGTCTCCCGGCAGATATATTCTACATCGGTGAAGTCGGTTACCTTGATGACGTCGATCAGCTTGTTGAGCTGCTTGTTGATCTGCTCGATGATCCGGTCGTCGCCGCTGGTGACGATGGTCATCTGGGAGACTGCCGGGTCGAGGGTCGGCCCGACCGAGATGCTCTCGATGTTGAAACCGCGTCCCGAGAAGAGGCCCGATACCCTGGAGAGCACGCCGAACTTGTTTTCTACCAGCACGGAGATTATATGTCTCATTATTTCTTCCTCCGCGCTGTCTGTTTCGGCTTCTCAGCCACAATCGGATCTCCCAGCAGCATCTCGTTGATGGCTCCGCCCGCGGGCACCATCGGGTACACCTTCTCGAACTTGTCGATCTTGAAGTCCATCATTACCGGTTTCTTTACCTTGATGGCCTCCTTCAGCACCGGCTCCACCTCCGACGGCTTGACCGCCCTGAGTCCCACGGCGCCGTAGGCCTCGGCCACCTTTACGAAATCGGGGCAGTCGTCGAGGAAGCTGGCGGAGTACCGCTCCTGGAAGAAGAGCTCCTGCCACTGCCGCACCATGCCCAGGTAGGCGTTGTTGAGGATGACCACCTTCACCGGCAGTTTGTAGAGGACGGCGGTAGCCAGTTCCTGGATGTTCATCTGGATGCTGCCGTCGCCGGCGATATCGAACACCAGCTTGTTTGGATAGGCCGCCTGCGCGCCGATGGCCGCGGGGAAGCCGTACCCCATGGTGCCCAGCCCGCCCGAGGACAGGAAGGTACGGGGATAATGGTACTTGAAGAACTGGGCCGCCCACATCTGGTTCTGCCCTACCTCGGTGGTAATGATGCAGTCCCCCTTGGTCAGCTTGTAGATGGTCTCCATCACCTGCTGGGGCTTGATGGCCTCGCCCTTGTTGTATGCCATGGGGTGTTCCTTGTTCCATGCCGCGATCTGCTTCAGCCAGTCCTTGTGGAGTTCCTTCCAGTCCTCCTTGAACTTGGCCTTGAGCAGCGCATTGAGCGACTTGAGCACTGTCTTTACGTCGCCCACGATGGGGATGTCGACATGGATGTTCTTCCGGATCGACGTGGGATCGATGTCGATATGGATGATCTTCGCGCCCGGTGAAAAGGCGTCTACCCTGCCCGTCACCCGGTCGTCGAAACGGGCGCCGATGGCGATGATGAGGTCGGAATTGTGCACCGCCATATTGGTGTGGTAGGTGCCGTGCATCCCCAGCATGCCGAGGGCCAGTGGATCGTTGCCGGGGAAGCCGCCCAGCCCCATCAGGGTCATGGCCACCGGGCTCTGGGTGAATTCGGCAAGCTCTTTCAGCTCGCTCGCCGCATCGGAAAGCAGTACACCGCCGCCGGCATAGATGACCGGCTTCTTCGACTTCGCCAGTGCTTCAGCAGCCTTCTGTATCTGCCACTTGTTTCCCGTGTAGTTCGGGTTGTAGCTCCGGATGGTGATGGCCTCAGGGTACTTGAAATCGGCCTTGTGGACGCTCACGTCCTTGGGGATGTCGATGAGTACGGGGCCGGGCCTGCCGCTGCGGGCGATATGGAACGCCTCCTTGATGGTGTAGGCCAGGTCTTTCACATCCTTCACCAGGTAGTTGTACTTGGTGCAGGGTCGGGTGATGCCCACGATATCGGCCTCCTGAAAGGCGTCGTTGCCAATGAGCATGGTCGGCACCTGGCCGGTGATGACCACCATGGGGATCGAGTCCATGTAGGCGGTGGCGATGCCGGTGACGGTATTCGTCGCACCGGGGCCCGAGGTCACCAGGGCCACGCCAACCTTGCCGGTGGCGCGGGAATAGCCGTCGGCCATGTGCACCGCCCCCTGCTCGTGCCGGGGGAGGATGAGGTTGATCGATTTTTCGTCGTAGAGCTTGTCGAAGATATTGAGCACCACGCCTCCGGGGTAACCGAAGATGGTGTCCACTCCTTCCTTCTTCAAACTCTCTATCAGTATTTCTGCGCCGCTTAATTTCATAGTCTGTTCCCGTGCACTTTCTTGAGGCCGATCAAGGCCGCATTATGGCGCCGGTGCTGGCCGACGTCACATGTTTCGCATATCTCTCCAGATAGCCGCCCTTGATCTTCGGTTCGGGCGCCTTCCATCCTTCGAAACGCTTCTTGATCTCTTCATCCGACACCTTCAATTCCAGCTTGCGGGCCGGGATGTCTATCTCGATGGTATCGCCGTCCTGGATGATGGCGATGGGGCCGCCCTCCATGGCCTCGGGAGAAATGTGTCCGATGCAGGGGCCCTGGGTACCGCCGGAGAACCGGCCGTCGGTGATGAGGGCAACGCTGTCGGCCAGTCCCATGCCGGTGATAGTCGCCGTCGGCGCCAGCATCTCCCGCATGCCCGGGCCGCCCTTGGGGCCTTCGTAACGGATGACCACCACGTCGCCCGACTTGATCTCTTTCGCCATGATCGCTTTCATCCCCGCTTCTTCCGAGTCGAAGACCCGGGCCTTGCCGGTGAAGCGCATCATCTTCTCGGAGACGGCGGTCTGTTTGACCACCGAGCCGTTGGGGGCGATGTTGCCCTTGAGCACGGCGATGCCGCCCTCCTTGTGCACCGGGTTATCGAGCGGACGGATGATCTCCTGGTCTCCCACGAAGGCCGCGTCGGCGATCTGGTGGATGGTGCGGCCGGTGAGGGTCATGGTGTCGTGCAGCTTTGACTTGAGCTGCTTGAGTACCGCCGGGATGCCGCCGTTGAACTCGATGTCTTCCATGTAGTACTTGCCGCCGGGCAGCAGGTCGGTGATATGCGGCGTGTCAACGGACAGCCGGTCGAATATCTCCACGTCCATCTCGATCCCCGCCTCGTGGGCGATGGCCGGGATGTGCAGTGTGGTGTTCGACGAACCGCCCAGGGCCATATCCACGCGGATGGCGTTCTCGAAGGCCTCGCGGGTCATGATCTGCCGCGGGGTGATGTTCTCCTTCACCAGGCTCACGATCCGCTTGCCGCTGTCGAAGGCGATGCGCCGCTTCTTGGCCGAGATGGCGAGGCCCGTACCGCAGCCGGTGATCGACATCCCCAGCGTTTCGGTGATGCAGGCCATGGTGTTGGCGGTGTAGAGCCCCTGGCACGAACCCATGCCGGGACATGCCTGCATCTCCAGTTCGCCCACCTCATTCATCGTTATCTCGCCCTTCTGGCAGCGACCTACCGCCTCGAAGGTGTCGTTGACGAAGGAGAGGCGACGCCCCTCGAACTTGCCCGAGATCATGGGGCCGGCGGTGACGATAATGGCCGGTATGTCGAGCCG
>JAOUDF010000174.1 GCA_029859385.1 Nitrospirota bacterium | reverse complement strand
TACCACCACCTTGCCCGGCTCGGTCAGTTCACAGTTGCCCCCCTGCTCGGCCGCCATGTCGACGATGACACTGCCGGGCTTCATGCTCTCTACCATGCCGGAGGTAATCAGCCGCGGCGCGGGTTTGCCGGGGATGAGGGCGGTGGTAATGATGATGTCGACGTCCATGGCCTGCTTGGCGTACATCTCACGCTGGGCCTTCTGATACCCTTCGCTCATCACCTTGGCATAACCGCCGGTGCCGGTGCCTTCTTCCTTGTAGTCCACGTCAACGAACTCGGCGCCCATGCTCTTGACCTGGTCCTTTACCTCCGGCCGCGTATCGCTGGCGCGAACGATGGCACCCAGGCCAGAGGCCGCTCCGATTGCCGCAAGACCGGCAACGCCGACGCCTACGATGAATACCTTGGCCGGGGGTACCTTGCCTGCCGCCGTTATCTGGCCGGTGAAGAAACGGCCGAAGTGGTGGGCCGCCTCGATTACCGCACGGTAACCGGCGATATTGGCCATGGAGCTCAGGGCATCGAGCTTCTGGGCCCGGGAGATACGGGGTACGCTGTCCATGGCCAGCACGTTCACTTTCCTGGCCGCCAGCCGCTCCATCAGTTGCGGGTGCTGGGCGGGCCAGATGAAGCTGACCAGGGTCGACCCTTCCTTCATAAGGTCGATTTCATCCTTACAGAGTTCAGGATGAGTTTCCGGCCCCCTTACCTTGAATATGATGTCGGAGGACTTCCAAAGCTCCTCTGCGCTCGCTACTATCTCGACGCCTGCCTCACGATAGGCCTCATCGGGGAAGTTGGCCAAAGCCCCCGCCCCGGCCTCGACGGCAACGGTGAAACCAAGCTTTATAAGCTTCTCGGCCACCTCGGGTGTAGTTGCTACGCGCTTTTCCCCCTCGTGAATCTCTTTAGGTACCCCAATTCTCATCTTTTATTTCCTCCCTGTACTTATTGGGATCATGTTGAAAAATAAAGCGGTACTCTATACCATTTTTGCACCATGGTGTCAAAGCTATTTCTCATTATAGGGCATGGAGTTAGCGGATAAACAGCAGCCCAGGCCCCAGCCGGGACAGGTATTGCGGTCTTCAGAGCAGATTTATGATTGCCCGGCAAAAATCGGGCAGATTGGCCGGTATCCGGAAAAGTTATTTACAAAAAAAGAGGCGACCGGTTGTCCGGTCGCCTCTTTTAATATACTGCGTCAACCCGGAAGGGTCAAACGGTCTGTTTAAATATCATAATACAGGAAGAACTCGTAAGGATGGGGCCTCTGCCTCATGGCGTTGACCTCCTTGCTCATCTTGTAGTTGATCCAGGTGTCGATGGCGTCCTGGGTGAAGACATCGCCCTTGAGCAGGAACTCGTGGTCGTCGCGGAGTGCCGCAAGTGCGTCTTCCAGCGAGCCCGGCATGGACGGCACGGATGCCAGTTCCTCGGGTCCGAGTTCGTAGATGTCCTTGTCCAACGGAAGCCCCGGATCGATCTTGTTTTCGATACCGTCCAGACCGGCCATGAGCATGGCGGCGAAGGCCAGGTAAGGGTTGCAGGAGGGGTCGGGGAAGCGGACCTCGACCCTCTTGGCCTTGGGGCTGGGGGAGTACATCGGGATACGGATCGACGCCGAACGGTTACGGCCAGAGTAGGCCAGGTTCACCGGCGCCTCGAAGCCCGGCACCAGCCTCTTGTAGGAGTTGGTGGTCGGGTTGGTGATGGCCGCCAGTGCCGGGGCATGCTTCAGGATACCGCCGATGTAGTAAAGGGCCATCTGCGAAAGACCGGCATACTGGTCACCGGCGAAGAGGGGCTTGCCGCCCTTCCAGATCGACTGATGGCAATGCATGCCGGAACCGTTGTCGCCATAGAGGGGCTTGGGCATGAAGGTGACGGTCTTGTTATAACGCTTGGCCACGTTCTTGATGATGTACTTGAAGTACATCAGCTTGTCGGCCATGGGCAGAAGGCTGTCGAAGCGGATATCGATCTCGGCCTGGCCGCCGGTGGCAACCTCATGATGCTCACGCTCAACGTAGATGCCCATCTTCTGCATAACCATGCACATCTCGTGGCGGATGTCCACCTGGCTGTCGGTAGGCGAAACAGGGAAGTACCCTTCCTTGTGGCGCGGCTTGTAGCCCAGGTTGGGCATTTCGTCACGGCCGGAGTTCCAGATGCCTTCTATGGAATCAACATAGTAAAAGCCGCTGTGGGCATTCTGGTCGAACCGGACGTCGTCAAAGATGAAGAACTCGGCCTCGGGCCCGAAGTAGCAGGTGTCGCCGATACCGGTGGACCGGAGGTATGCCTCGGATTTCTGGGCAATGTAGCGGGGGTCCCTGGAATACTTCTCCTTGGTGATCGGGTCGACGATGTTGCAGATGAGGCTCAGGGTCGGATACTGGGTGAAAGGATCCATCACCGCTGTGGTGGGGTCCGGGATCACCAGCATGTCGCTGCAGTGAATGGCAGCCCAGCCACGGATGGATGAACCGTCGAAGCCGAGCCCTTCCTCGAAAATTCCCTCGGTAAGCTCGTCTACCGGTATACCGAAATGCTGCCACAGGCCGGGGTAGTCCATAAACTTGAGGTCGACCATTACCGCGCCGTTCTCTTTTGCAAATTTTACTACTTCACTGGGTGTCATTGCCCTGCTTCCTCCTCTTTGCTGCTGGTTATTGGTCACTACTGCTGCCTGCCTATTCCGGCGCCCTTTTATCAGATTGCTGATTCGCCTCTCTCGCCTGTACGTATCCGTACTACCTCATCGACGCTGGTGACAAATATTTTGCCATCACCGATACGTCCTGTTTTTGCCGCCTTCTCGATGGTCTCGATAACCTTCTCCACCATGTCGTCGCCGACGATGATCTCCATCTTGATCTTGGGGAGGAAGTCCACTACGTATTCCGCACCGCGGTAGAGTTCGGTATGCCCCTTCTGGCGTCCGAATCCCTTGACCTCGCTCACCGTGATCCCCTGGATGCCGATCTCGTTGAGGGCATCCTTGACCTCGTCCAGCTTGAAGGGCTTGATTACTGCCTCAACCTTTTTCATAATCCCCCCTTTTTCCACCAGGCAAAAAACTGCGGAATGCTAGCACAACCGGCCCGACCGTGACAAGCTGAAATCAGACCGGAGCCGGGCTTACAATCGCGGCCTCACCCCTTCTTCCGGATAGGCTTCGATGTGGTGGATCGACAGGTCTGCCCCTACCATCTCCTCCTCCTCGGAGAGCCTTATGCCGACGGTCTTGTGCAACACCGAGTAGACGGCAAACCCGGCTCCCAGTGCAATGATGATTGCCGTGGCACTCCCTGCAAGCTGGGAGATAAAGCTGACCCCACCCATGCCGCCAAGGAATTTCTGGCCAAAGATGCCCGCCGATATTCCACCCCAGGTTCCCACCACTCCGTGCAACGGCCATACGCCGAGTACATCGTCGATCTTCAAGCGCTCCTGTTCGATGGTAAAAAGCTTCACAAAGATCAGGGCGCCAATACCGCCTACGAAAAAGGCACCCAGAGGATGGACAATGTCGGAACCGGCGCATATGGCCACAAGACCGGCCAGTGCCCCGTTGTGCACGAAGCCGGGATCGTTTCGCGAAAACACCAGAGCAAAAATGACGCCCCCCACCATTGCCAGGAGAGAGTTGACCGCCACCAGCCCGGAGATCCCGGTATACGACTGGGCGCTCATCACGTTAAACCCGAACCAGCCCACGCAGAGGATCCAGCTTCCCAAGGCAAGGAACGGGATATTGCTCACCGGCAGCGGGTGGCTCTTGCCTGTCGAGCCGTAGCGTCCAAGCCGCGCCCCCAGGGTGATAATGGCAGGCAGGGCAAGCCAGCCACCCATGGAATGGACCACCACCGAACCGGCGTAGTCATGAAACGGAGCGCCGAAGGTGTTTGCCAGCAATCCCTGAAGGCCGATGGGCTTGCCGTCGGCGACGCTTAACTGCCCCCAGATCAGGGCCTCGAAAAAAGGATAGATAATCCCTACAAATATTCCACCGGCCAGTACCTGGGTCCAGAACTTAGCCCGCTCCGCAATACCGCCGGAGATTATTGCGGGGATGGCTGCCGCAAAAGTAAGCAGGAAGAAAAAGTGAACCAGGTCGAACCCCTGCCTGTCGGCCAACAGATCGCCGGCAGGCCGGAGAAAACTTATCCCGTAGGCCAGCGGAAAACCGATCATGAAGTAGATCACCGTCGAAACCGACCAGTCGGAGAGAATCTTCACCAGGGCGTTTACCTGGCTCCGCCGCCGCACCGTCCCTACCTCGAGAAAGGCGAAGCCGCCGTGCATGGCGAAGATCATTACCGCGCCGAGCATCATGAAAAGCACGTCACCGCTGTTCTGCAAAGACTGAACGGCCTGTTCCACCCCTACCCTCATTAAGGTTATTATGAGGACGAACAGAGAGCAACATCGGTGCCATACTGCCGACGCACACGTATCTATCTAATATTATTAACTATCCCTGTCACACCTTCTTTACCAGCTCAACAAAAATGCCCAAAAAAGAGGCGCTTCCAAAAACGAGCTGCTCAAAAAACAGGCAGCCGGAGGGCTGGAGAGATTATGAAAATACTGCTACAATTTTTTATCGCTGACTGTACTTGCATTATGGAGGGACCATGAACAGTTCAACCACTACGATGACGGGAACCTATCTGCTGACGGACGAGGGGACTACCTTCACCCTCGAACTACGGCAGGATGAGCTTGGCACCCTTTCGGGCAGGCTTGCCAGCACTTCAGGACTCAAATTCGAGATTACCGGTAGGTTGCAGGGGGGAATCGGCGTCGGCATATGCACCGATGGCGAGGAAGGTATCTATTTCGAGGCCCGACCCGATGAAAACCGATTGCTGTTCGCCCTGATAGAAGCCGATGCGACCAACATGCCCGACTATACTACCGCCAGAGAGATGGTCTTTGAGCGACAAAATAGTGAGATATCCTTTGATAATGAACCAGGAGCATCAGGATATGATGAGGAGTTGATCCACCACTTCTCCGGGACATGGTCCTCTGCTTCCGGCGCCAACCGCACAAGGGCCAGCTTTTCACCCGACGGCACCTACCTGTACCACCAGGAGGGCAATCACGGCGGGTCCGCGGCGCGGCACTACGGAGACCCCGACACCATTCGGCCCGAATATGCCGATGACGGCGGAGAATGGGAGGTACGGGGCGACAAGGAGCGCGGGGTTA
>JAOUDF010000173.1 GCA_029859385.1 Nitrospirota bacterium | reverse complement strand
ACTCATGGTTCCGGGGTTGAGAGGTTTTTGCAGGTCCAGCTCCTGTGGGATGAAACCATGGCGGAGAGTGTTGCCAATTATCTGAAGGCGAACAGGGATCACAAGATGGTCGTGCTTGCAGGGGGCGGTCATGTTCAGTATGGGCTGGGTATCCCGAAACGGGCTTTCAGGCGACATCCGGCCAGCTATTCCATAGTAATGCCCATTACCCCGCGCCTCTATAGTCTGGAAAAGGCAGAAGGAAAGGCCAATGACAAGGACGCAAACGGGAAAAACGATGGATCTCACCCCCGAATGATGGATATCGATATGCCCGATCTGCCACTGTTGACCGCTGACTTCATGTGGGCTGTTGACTTCAAGGGCCTTGAGGGGGGTAAGGTGATGATGGGAGTCCAGGTTTCCGACGAAGGAGGGAGGGTGAATGTGCTGGCGGTGGCCCCGAAATCCGCGGCAGAACGGGTAGGGATTCTGGCTGGTGACATTATTCTGAAGGTAGACGGTGATGAAACAAAGACCTTCGCCGACCTTACCTATACCCTTCGGGGAAAGAAAGTGGGGGACAAGTTGAAGGTGGCCCTGGAAAGATCAGGTGCCGTGGTAAACTATGAGCTGGAATTCAACGAAACCGATCGGCGATGAGCGAGATAGGGAGAAGCCCCGTGAGAAAAGAGTATCCCAGGTTTCATGACCTTTCGCCAAGCCAGAGGCTTCTGTGCACCTTTGTCCTCCTGACCTTGGGCCTGGGCTATCTCTTTGCAATGATCCTCATATGGGAGACTCATGTGGGGCTTGACGGCAAGCCGGGCCTCTCCCCGAAAGACATTATGATCGCCTACCGCGGCGACATCTCTACACGCCTTGAGCTTGCACTCAAGGGACCAATGGCCGACAAGATCGATGAATCGTCGAGGGCCAGGATATTCCACTGGATAGAGGAGGGTGGTCAGGAGGCGGCTTACCAGTCCGCGATCAAGCCGATACTTGAAGAGCGGTGCGTTTTCTGCCATAACGAAAGCAATCCGCACATCCCCAACCTTACAACGTTTGATGGGGTGAAAAAGACGGCAGTTAAAAGTACCGGAGTTTCCATCGGTACGCTGGTCAGGGTATCGCATATCCACCTCTTTGGTCTTACCTTCATCTTCGGGCTGACCGGCGCCATCTTTTCTCTTACCTATGTAAAGATATGGATCAAGCGGGTACTGATCACCACTCCGTTCATTGCTATCTACCTCGACATAGGATCGTGGTGGATAACCAAGGTGTCGGAGCCCTTTGCCTATGTAGTGATCATTGGCGGAGCGCTCATGGGGGTCAGTTTTGCCGCCCAGTTTTTTATATCTCTCCGCCATATGTGGTTTTATCGGGTGAAGGATGACAGGGCGTCGGAGTACTATTGATACGGGCAGCATTACGGCTGCCTATTCCAGCAGGAAAGGAAATTGCCATGGACAAGGAATTGAAACTGATTGAAGAAGCAATCAACCTCGAAAACAATGTCGCCGACATATACATGCAATTCTCTGAGTTCTTTCCTGACGACAAGGAGTTCTGGTGGCAGTTATGCATGGAGGAAAAGAACCATGCGGCTCTCCTGAAGGCCGGGCTTGAATTTGTGACGGCCGATATGCTCCCTGATGAGCTGCTCTTTGCGAGGATCGAGGACTTGCGGAAGGTGAACGGCACTCTGACCAGGCTGAAGAGGGAGTACGGCCACAGCAAGCCGTCGCCGGAAGATGCGTTGCGCCTGGCAATGAGTCTGGAAGACTCGGCCGGGGAATCTCACTACCAGCTGGTCATGGAAAACAAGGCCGATTCTCCCGCCGCTGAATTATTTCAAAAACTGAACGAGGATGACAAGGATCACGCGCGAAGAATCCGTATATATGCAGAGAGGCATGGCTACAACATCTTCTGAGGCAGCTATTTTTCCGTGAGGGTAAACACGCCGTCCCAGTCATCGGGCGGAGGAGAGGCCTGGTATGCCAATGCCCGTCCGGCATACATTCGACAAAGAAGAGAACCTCCTGCATTCTTGTCCAGCCGGGAAAAACGTGCCAGGGCTGTAGTGAAATCCCTGTCGTAAAAATACTCGAGGGCTTCGTCAAACAGCTCCATTTCAACCACCTGCTCGCCGGTTATCCGGTCTGCTTCTTCCAGGAGCTCATAGATTGTAACCGGTTCGGCCTTACCCTTAACCCGTACCCGGTCAAGCCTTCGGGTTATGAGGTTCGTTTTTTTGAGATGCTCCCGGGTAAACTCGCTGACGATTATCCCCGCGCCGTATCGCTTGCTCAGGCCCTCCAGCCGAGAAGCCAGGTTGACCGAGTCGCCGATGACCGTATAGTTGAAGCGCTGGTCCGACCCCATGTTCCCCACCCGGGTAAGTCCCGTATTGATACCGATGCCGATATGCACCTCGGGCAAGCCCTTTTCCACCCATGTCGGGGCCATCTCCACCAATGTCCGTTGCATGAGCAAAGCAGAGCGGCAGGCGTTGGCCGCATGGGCCGGGTCGTCGAGCGGCGCGTTCCAGAAGGCCATGATGGCATCGCCTATGTATTTGTCGACGTAGCCGCGGCAGTCCATGATATGGTGGGTCATGGGGGTCATGTACTCATTGAGGAATCGGGTAAGGGCCTCCGGCGTCATGGCCTCTGAAAACGACGTAAAACCCCTGATGTCCGAGAACAGGATGGTCATCTCCCGCTCTTCACCGGCCAGGGAAAGTTGCTCCGGATGTTTGGCCAGCTCCTGGACGATGACGGGTGAAAGATACTGCCCGAAGGCGCCGCGCAGTTTGCCTTTCTCCCGCTCCTCCCGCAGGTAATTCGCAAAGGTCATGGCGGAAAAAATGGCAAAGGTCGCCAGGAGCGGATAGACGCTATCGATAATGAGACGATAGTTGGTAAAGGACGACCAACCGACCACTGCAACCAGTATCATCATCGAAAGTGCCAGCAGGCCGCTCTTCAGCGATCCGATCCGGGGGAGGTATACAATAAGTACAACGCCTATCAGAAAGAGATAAACCCGCTCGACACCCTGGACCCAGTCCGGCTTCCGCAGAAAATCACCGCTCAGCGCCATGTCGATCAGGTGGGCATGTACTTCAACCCCGGGGAATACCGAGTCGAAGGGGGTTGCCCTGAGGTCCATCAGTCCGGCCGCCGACGTGCCAACGAGGACATAGGCCCCTTTGAAGGTTGATTCGGGAACTTCACCTGTCAGCACCTTCCAGGCCGGAACATAGGGAAAGGTAAATGCCCCTCCCCGAAAATTTATCCATATATTCCCGTGACGATCAGTGGGGATGATTATATCGCCCACGCGGACTGCTTCGATCCCTTTCTCGGCAGTCTTGACGATAGGGTTGCCCTTGTCGAGCCCGCTTCCGATCCTGAGCATCTCCATGGCAAGCGAGGGGTAGATCGCTTCGCCGCAGCCAATCAGCGACGGCGCGCTGCGGACAATGCCGTCAGAAAACATCACCATGTTGAAAAAGCCGATTCCCGACGCCCGCTCCTCCAGTTCGGGGAGGTTTCTGTCGGGAAAGGATGCATAAGGGATATGAGGCATCGGGTCGCCGCCGGCTCTTACGAAACGGGCAAGGGGAGGCGGTGCGGGCGGCAGTTCACCGTCCACTTCGTCAAAGGAGAAGGGATAGCTCAAAACAGTCGGTCCTGCCCCAATCGACTCGGCCAGTAAGGCGTCATGATCGGGGAGGGAGGCCAGGAACCGCGTAACCTCGTTCGGCGGCATGACCGAGCTGGAGATCCCCTGCAGGAGGTTCATCGGTGACGTGCGGTCCGGCTCACCGAAGACGATATCGAAACCTACCGCCTTGGGGCCACCTGAATGAATGCGCGAAAGAAGGGCCGCCGTGATGTCGCGGGGCCACGGCCATTGGCCCACCTGTTCGAGGCTGGCCAGGTCGATGTCGACGATCATAACGGGGGTGCCGGAAGGTTTGCCGGGATAGAGACGGCAGAGAGTATCGTAACTCAGGAGGCGAAGGGCCTCCATAAAGCGGGGTGCGGGGTCGGGAAGGGTCAGTGCCAGCGCCGCCCCCAGCAGCACACCTCCCACCACGCGGGGGAAGAGGCGGCTGCCGAGGAATCGGTCGAGGCTTTTGCCCATTATTTCTTGCCTACGAATATACCAGTAGCGGCATCATTGGCACCGTTGAATGACCAGTTGCCTCCGACAGCTCCTGCCGGGACATCAGAGGCGGTTTTACTGTCAAAGGTGGTAAAGAAAGCCCCGTTCATGGCAGAGCCCGCTGTTCCGTAGTTCACGCCATTGATTGTTACAGAAGGATTTCCACCAAAGCTGTTATTGCCTACCGTAAAGTTACAGCCTGAGCATTGAATCGTCCAGTTCTTCTGCGTTGCAATATTGTTGGGGTCCGTGTAACCGCTCATGGTAAGAGTAGCATTCAAGGCGCCGGTACTGAAGTCTGCGGTAAGGTTGGTAGTCCCTTTCAGGGTATAGAATGCGGGACTGCCCGTTTTTTGATAAGCCTGTCCCATAGCTGGGCCGGTATAGGTGCCTGTGCCGGTGATCGGCACGCTTCCGTTAGGAGTCAGCTGCCCGGCCAGCCAGTAGGAACCGGGCGTAATGTTATACTGCGTCCCTGCCGCGGTATACTCCGCGGCCCAGTAGCCCCAGGTAAGGTGGCCGTATGAGATGATGTTAATATTGTTGGGGTCGTTTGTCGCAGGCGCATCCCACAGGTTGGGATTGGTTCCGAGAAAATCGCCGCCGGTGACGTCAGTTATTCCATTGCCGCCTACGTTTCCTGATACACCTAGGGAGGTATTTACGAAGGCGTTGTCATCAACGTAGTAAGAATTTGATGCATTAAGGTTAACAGCATTCAGGGTATGCGTTTGGGGTGTTCCGGAGATGCTTGTTCCCGTCACGTTGTTAAAATATCCTCCTATCGTGCCGGCGATGCTGGATATGCCATCCAGCATGCCGTCATTTCGATAAAGTCTCAGTCTCACATCACCTGCAACGACGTTGGTCAATAAAGTCAGGTCAGAGAGTGCTGCTCCATTACGCGGCACCGAGATGGCGGAAACGAATCCGCCATTGTAAATTTCGTTATTGGTCCGCGGTGTCAACACGGCATTCCTGTCACCGATGGCAGCGGTCATGGCATTCCAATCATAGATAGTGGTTCCCGCTACATTTTTGTCGAAACCGGTCACGATGCCACCGATGCC
>JAOUDF010000172.1 GCA_029859385.1 Nitrospirota bacterium | reverse complement strand
CTACGTTATGATAGCCACCCCTTACCTCAACGGTGACGGGGATCTCTGTGTACAACCCGGTTGGGCTCGTCTTTCTTGCCGCGGGACGCCATACCTTGAAGTCAAGTCCTGCAGTAATCCCGTCGTTCGATACCTGCTGCAGCAGGCCGACAATCTCGTCTTCCGTCGGGATCTGCTCCGTCGCCTCCTTGAGCCGAGCCTGCAGACGAGCATTTTCAGCCTTGAGATCGTCAAGTCGCCGCGCCTTGCCTCGGTCCGTCGCTATCTGGGCATTCAGCTTCGATATCTCCCCTTCAAGCTTCTTTATCTCCCCACTCGCCGGAAGATAGATAAGCCAGATAAAGCCGCCTATCACGATAAATGCCAGCAGGCCCAGCAGCACCATCTTCTGCTTGGGGGGTATGCTCTTGATCTGGGCTTTGAGGTTCTCAAGGGCGACCACAAATCACTCCTATGATTTCAGCTTAACCGTCATCTTGAATGAATAGACTTTCTGCGTTGTACCCGTCATAACCGACTCCAGCAGCGTTACATCTGCAACATAAGCAGAACTTCTGAGGTTGTTGACAAATGCAACGATGTCATCGTTGGAGAAGGCCGTGCCGCTGAGAGAAACCTGGGCATTGGCTTCCTTCAGGTCGGAAAGCCAGACGCCGGCCGGCAATGCCTTGCTGATTTCGTCAAGCATATGCACCGGCAGTTCCTGCATTTTTCTGAGGCCTTCAATAATAGCGATCTTTTCTTCCAGGGCCTTCTTGTCTTTCTCGTAGTTTTCCACTTCCTTTATCTTCTTCTTCAGATCCGCGGCCATCTGCTGAGCGCGTGTTTTCTCATCCTGAAGGTTCGATATCCTCCCGTTGAGGCTCACCCATATATAGCCCAGAATCACCGCGACGGCGATACAGCCGGCAACGATGTATATCAGCTGTTTCTCAACAACCACAGCCTTCTTGGATTTTTTTGTCGGAAGCAGGTTAATCCGTATCATCTGTCCCCTACCCGCCTCATGGCCAACCCGACCGCTACCGCCATGGTCGGGCCAATATCCTGCAAGTATTCAAAGTCAAAAGCCTTGCTGTCCACCGTGATGTTTTTGAACGGGTTCACCATTTCAACCGGCAGCTCAAGCCTTTCGGAAAGGGCTCCCACCAGGCCAGGCACCTTGCTGCCGCCGCCACTGAGCACAACCCTGTCGATATGCTCGCTGGTTGATGTTGCCCTGAAGAAATCCAGTGACCGGTAGACTTCCGTAAGGAGGTCGTCGTTAAGTGAATCGAAGAGAGGTTTCAACTGGTCCTGTGTAATACCCTTTACCTCTTCACCCCTTTTCACCCGTTCGGCGTCTTCATAGGTAAGGTTGAACTCTTTCTGGATCGCTTCCGTGTAATGGTGTCCCCCGATGGTGCTGTCTCGGGTAAACGTCGAAGTGCCGCCCTTCATGATGTTTATGTTCATGACGGTAGCACCGAGATTGACCAGGGCGATAACCTCTTCACTGCCCTGCTCGTAGTTGATCTCATACATGTTTTCCAGCGCGAAGGCATCCACATCTACCACAACCGGGTTCAGGCCCGCTTCGGTAACCACGGAAAGATAATCGTTGATCTTGTCTCGCTTGACGGCAACGAGAAGGACATCCATCTGTCCCTCCTTCTCCGTCTGACCGAGTATCTGGAAATCGAGGTTGACATCGTCGATGGCAAAGGGGATGTACTGTTCAGCCTCCCACTTGATCGACTCGGAGAGTTCTTCCTCACTCATCGTGGGAAGCGTAATTCTTTTGATGATGACCGAATGGCCGGAAACGGAGAGGACGACATCGCATGATTTGAGCTTCTGCTCTTCCATCAATGTCCGTATTGCGTCTGCCATCTGGCCGTGGTTCATGATAGCACCGTCAACCACAACTTCAGGCTCAAGGGATACTATCCCCAATTTGACGAGTTGCAGACCTTTCCCGCTTTCCTTTAACTGGACAAGCTTGACGGAGCTGGACCCCAGATCAAGGCCTACAATAGGATTTTTTTTGAAAGAGAACATCATCCCCTCGAAAGAGACCGGTACACAAGCTTTTCCACTGACTTGGTGCTCAAGTTACTTGAGTCGTTATTTATTGTCAAGCCCGACATCCTGCGATTACAGATGTTTCGGACAATGCACCATTACCTGCCTGCTCTGCAAACAACGTGCACATTCTTAAAATCAAGCTACAGCGCCGTTTCCAAGCCATTCCGACAAACAACACATACTCTTTTGAAGCAGTTTTGTACCTGCAAATACATTTCCGGAATCACCATCTGAAGCGCCTGACCGTCTTTTCAAAACCACTCTTGTCTTTACGACTACCTTCTTCGGCATACTGTTTAAAATTCATTAGCACTGCCCCATTCTCAGAGTCTCGCGCCAACACATCCCGTTTTTCAAAACCCGCTCCATGCATCTCCCAGGCGTTCGCTGTGACTCCTGTTCTATCAGACTTTCTGCCATCTACATCGTCATCGATAATAAAAACATGAGAAAATGCCGTCGCACACCTAGCGCCGGAGGGCCATCAGAAACTCCCTGTTCCCCTTGGCGCCGAGCACGGGTGACTCTGTAACACCTGTAACGGTAAGCATCTGCCCTGACATGAAGAGGCTCAGATCTTCCAGCACCTTATCGTGTTTGTCCTTCTCTCGGACAATCCCGCCTTTGCCGACCTCACCTTTGCCGACCTCAAACTGGGGCTTCACAAGAGCAACGATAATACCATCTGCGGAAAGCAGCTCAAGGACCTTCGGTATAACCGTCTTGAGCGATATGAAGGAGACATCTATTACCGCCACGTCGATCCTTTCGGATATCTGCTCCGAGTCGAGATACCTGATGTTTGCCTTTTCTATATTGATGACTCTGTCATCCTGCCTGAGCTTCCAGTGAAGCTGACCGTAGCCGACGTCCACTGCATATACCCGACTCACGCCATGCTGCAACAAGCAATCGGTAAAACCACCGGTACTGGCACCGATATCGATGGCGACCTTTCCTGCCACATCGATATCAAACACCTTCAAGGCCTTCTCCAGCTTGAGTCCGCCCCGACTCACATAAGGGATGTCCTCCCCCTCAAGACGGATGACCGTCTCCGACGGCAGTTCCTTGCCCGGCTTGTCGAAAACCTGCTCACCCACCCGGACCAGACCAGCCATGATCATTCTCTGAGCCTGCTCCCTGCTTTCAGCGAGCCCCTGTTCCACCATGAGAAGGTCCAGCCGTTTTCTACCGCTCTTTGTCACTCAATCACCATAAAAAAAGGGCTTCATACCGCATTCCTGCCCGTACGAACCCCTTGCGTTTTATCAATATGTCAGTATAGCATTATCCGCCGGAAGGCGCTCCGACCATGAAGAAACTCTGCATGGCCCTTCGAATACCCTCTCCGTCGATTCCGCACAATTCCCTGAGGGCCTGCTGCGTACCATGCTCCACAAAGGCATCGGGAATCCCGAGACGCTTTACCGGCACCTGAAGGCCCTCTTCTTCGAGCAGCTCCAGGACCGCACTCCCCATGCCTCCGGCAAGAGAACCTTCCTCTACCACCATAACCCGTCCGGCGCGGGTCGCATGCTCAATTATGGCGGAACGGTCCAGCGGCTTTACGAACCTGGCGTTGATGACTGACAAGGATATGCCCGATTCCGCACGAAGCTTCTCCGCCGCCTCAAGGACAGGGTAGACAGTGCCGCCTATTGCAATCACCACCCCTTCGTTCCCCTGGGCCAGCACCTCCGCTCTGCCGATCTCAACCTTGTCTATCACCTCCGGTAGTTTGATATCCGGGACCCTGCCCCGGGGATAGCGCAGCGCCGAAGGCCCTTCATGTTCCAGGGAAGTCCTGAGCATACGCTGCAGCTCAGCCCCGTCCTTCGGAGCCATAACCACAAGGTTGGGTATCGACCGCAGATAGGCCATGTCGAAGACGCCGTGATGGGTGGCTCCGTCCTCGCCGACAAGCCCCGCCCTGTCTATGGCAAGAGTCACCGGCAGGTTCTGGATGCAAAGGTCGTGGACGATCTGGTCATAAGCTCGCTGTAAAAAGGTGGAATAAACAGCCACAACAGGATGAAATCCTTCGGTCGCCAGGCCACAGGCAAAGGTGATTGCATGAGATTCGGCAATACCCACGTCGTAGAATCTCGACGGGTGTTTCTGGGCAAACTTGTCCAGCCCCGTTCCTTCCGGCATGGCAGCGGTAATCGCCACCACCTGAGGCATGTCGTCGGCAAGACGCGTCAGGGCATCACTGAATGCCCCCGTGTAGGTCATCCCTCCGGAAGAGGCCGTTTTCCCCGTGGCAATATCGAAGGGAGGGGTCCCGTGAAATCGCGAGGGCTCCTCTTCCGCGGGAAGATAGCCGGAGCCTTTCTTCGTCACCACATGGACCAGTACCGGCCACGACAGTTTTTTCACCCGCTCGAAGGTATCGATGAGCAGGTCGATATCATGGCCGTTAATCGGCCCCACATATTCAAAACCCAGCTCCTCGAACAGCATGCCGGGCATGATGAGTCCCTTGAACGATTCCTCGGCTCTCTTCGCCATCCTGAGCATCGACTCGCCGACCCCCGGGATACTCTTGAGCACATGCTCTGTTTCCTTTTTGAATTTCACGTAGAAATCGCCGGCCATCATGCGGCTGAGGTAGGACGACATGGCGCCGACATTGGGGCTGATGGACATCTCATTGTCATTGAGCACAACGATGAGGTCCTTCTTCATGGCCCCCGCCTGGTTGAGGCCCTCGAAGGCCAGGCCCGACGTGAGGGCGCCGTCGCCGATTACGGCGATCACCTTTGACGTATCGCCCCGCTTGTCCCTCGCCTCCGCCATGCCAAGGGCGGCCGATATCGAGGTACTGCTGTGCCCCACGGTGAAGGCATCATAAGGGCTCTCGGCGCGCCGTGGAAAACCGCTGATTCCGTCATACTGCCTGAGCGTGCCGAACTGGGCTCTGCGTCCCGTCAGGAGTTTATGGGCATAGGCCTGATGGCCGACGTCCCAGATGATCTTGTCTTTGGGGGTATCGAAGAGGTAGTGCAGGACTATGGTAAGTTCCACCACGCCGAGGCTCGAGGCCAGATGGCCGCCTGTCCGCGAGACCGTCTTTATGATCTCTTCCCGGATATCCGACGCGAGGGTGGGGAACAGCTCCCGGTCCGTCCGTTTCAGATCGTCCGGTGAGTTGATGGTGTTGAGGACTTCA
>JAOUDF010000171.1 GCA_029859385.1 Nitrospirota bacterium | reverse complement strand
TGGCACCCCTTTACGGCCTGAGCACGCCGACACTGCATGTGGTCTTCGCCGTCGGCCTTTTCACCGCTTTTCTCGGCGCAAGCATGATGCTGACCCAGAACGATATCAAGAAGACACTGGGATATTCCACCATCGGACAGATGGGCTACATGATCATGGAGTGCGGTCTCGGGGCGTTCGCCCTCGCGGTCTTCCATCTCATCGCCCACGGCCTCTTCAAGGGAACGGTCTTCCTCAATTGCGGCAATGTAATCCATGACGCCCGGAAGGAACCGCGAAATCCTCCTCAGGATGAAGTCGAGGAGAAAATGGAATTTTCGTATGTGACCTGGATTACCGGCGTTGTGACGACCCTTGTCCTTCCTCTTATCATTCTATTGGCCATCCATGGTGTGCTCGACATCCCGTTGCTGGATTCGCAGGGAGTGATGATCCTGCTCTTCTTCAGCTGGGTGACCTCTTCCCAGGCGATCCTTGCGCTCTACCGGATGAGGGCGGTCGCTTCCTGGAAGGTAGCCGCGACAATGCTTTTGACGCTGATCGTGATCGTCCTTACCTACCTGCTGGCGGTGGAATCCTTTACTCACTTCCTCTATCCGGACAAGGCCGAGGTGGCATTCTACTATCAGGCCGCTGCGCTGCCGGGCTGGCTGTTTGATCTCGTAGTGGCGGCGACGGCCCTCTGTATCATCATGGGCTGGACATTCATCTATGCCAAAACCCACGGCCAGACGCTTCGAGTGCCGGAATTCGTAAAAATCTGGCAAGTTCGCTTCTACCTCCTCTTCGTGAACCGCCTCTATCTCGACGATTTTGCACTGCGGGCCAGCCGCGGGTTCATGCGGACCGCCCGTCGCCTTGACAACAGCAGGGCATTCCAGTACGTCTCCGGCCTGGTTGCCATTGTAGCTGCCCTGCCCCTGATGGTTCAGGCCGACAATCCGTCGATCGCCAATATAGGAATATTTTTTGCCCTTGCGTTTCTGCTTCCCCTGTTCCCCCTGCACGGAATATATGTGGCGGCCCTAACCCGTCCCAAGGGGTATCTCCCCGTGGCTCTGGCCATTCTGCTTCCGGCTGCGGGGCTGTTCGGAGTGATGGGTCTTCTTCCCGTGATCCCGAAGGATATACTTCGAGGTGTAGGGATCATGGCGTTGTTTGGCGCTGTTTTCGGGTCGTTCAAGGCCCTGGTCCAGACAAGGTTGGCCCATGTGCTGGCCTATGCCGGGCTGGCGCTTTTTTCCATTCTCTGGTGGTTTCTGGCCGAGAGCCGGACGGTAGCTCCGCAGGCCGCTGCCTACGCCGTCGCCGTGATCCTGGCAACCGGCGGGCTTTTCCTTGCCTTGCACTATGCGAAAAGCCGGTACGGCGACCTGGATACCGCAAATATCGGCGGGCTGGGACGGGCCATGCCGCGCTTCGCCGTGCTCTTGTCGCTGCTGATAATGGCGGCCATGGGGCTTCCTCCCTTTGGCCTCTTCTCCGGCTACGTCGAGATGCTGCTCCACCCGGCCGTCACCATGGGCGGGGAGCTGGTTGTGGTGCTTGTAGCCTGGTTTGCCGTGTCATGGTATCTGTTCAGGTTGTTGCAGCGAGTTCTTTTTGGCCCTCACCGTACGGATATTGTCTATGAGGACTTGCGGAATGTGGAAGTTGTTTCTTTGTTGATGGTAGTTCTGGTCCTGGCGGCGATTGGGCTGACGCCCTATGGGTTCTTCGGAGCCGACATGTTGATGGAGTTGAAACAGTGAAGCGGGAAGAGCACGCTCCATATAGCGAGAGCCGGCGGATGCAGCTCCGGGGAATGGTCATGCTTGCCGGCGAAGTCATCGCCCATTACTGGCCCATGCGGACCTTTGTCCACCATAATCCTCTGCATGGACTTGAATACCTCCATTTCGAGGAAGCGGTCAAGATCGGCCATGAAGCCCTGGGAGGAAAGGGCTATCTCTCCAATGAACTCTATCGAGAATACGTCCGCTCCGGCCGTATTCAGCCTCATCATATAGACGCGGCGCTCAGACCTCTGGCGAAGGACAGTTATGTGGCCCTGGGCGCCCGGGGCGTTACTCATCTGGAGGTCCTGAGGGCTCATTTGCTCAAGGGCATTTCGGCACCGGCATCATCCTCGGACACGCTCGAGGCGCTCCTTAACCGTCACCCGGACCGGTGGCGCATGGAGGCGCTGGCAGGTCACATCGCCGCGCAGGAGATCAGGATAGCCCAAGCGTCAATGGCGGAGAGCCAGGAGAAGGAGCGGCAAGATCTCGGACGGAGGTGTACGCTGTCGTCCTGGTGTGACCGTACGGTTGGCTCCTCGATCAATGAGCAGATCGACCGGGAGATGATCAAATGGTGCGAAGCGTTTCTGGATGAAGGCCATGCGCCGTGGCCGATGTCCGGTCGGGAAAAGGGTTTCTACCTGGCATGGAAATCTCTGGCCGCACAGGAATTCTCTATCTGCGGCATAAAGAACCACCGGCAAAAGATCACCTCTCTGTCGACTAACGCCGAAATTGCGGTGCTGGAACATCTGGCGGCGCTCGCTCTTCCTGCGGACACATGGCAGGGCTATCTTACCTTCCACCTGACTGCCCTGTCCGGCTGGGCCGGTTTCATCAAATGGCGGGCGGAGCATCCTGAATACGAATGGCAGCAGGCGTACCCTATCGACCTGGTGCAGTATCTTGCGGTGCGTCTCTGGTATGCGCGGGAGCTGGTGCCCAAGGTCTGCGAGGAAGAGCTCGGGATTGAAGGGAATACGACTGCAATTATCGCCGATATGGAGGCGAGGCCGCATCTCCATTTCCTGATGAGAGAACGGATAGCGGGGCGCCTGCCTGCTGAATACGCCGATGAAGTCGACCGTATCCGTAACGGCACAGGCCTCCGTGGAGATGCAGGAAGCAGGTTGTGGGAAGGGCTGGTCGAGCGCTATGACAGGGAATACAGGCCGCGTCTCGAGAGCCTCTCCCGCCGTGCCGGCGCCGCTCGCCTGCTGAGCCTCGCGGATTCCCTTGAAATAGCCCCCTCTCTTCTCATGGATGCGGCCCCCGAATCGCTCAGGGTGTTGCTGAACTGGCTGGACGCATTCCCGGAAACCGACCATGGACCGATTTGGCTGAAGGCATTTGAGGCAGGCTACCAGGAGCAGCTCATTGGCAGGCTGAAGCCCAATCTTTCTGCTCTGCCGACGATTGGCCAGGACGGCAACCGGGCAGTCCGTCCCCAGGCCCAGGCCATATTCTGCATCGATGTCCGCTCCGAGCCGTTCCGGAGGCATCTGGAAGCTGTCGGAGACTATGAAACCTATGGTTTTGCCGGGTTCTTCATGGCCTTTATCCGGCACCGGGCCCTGGGCAGCCACCATGAAACCGACCAGTATCCGGTGATAGTAAAGGCCAAGAATACGGTGCGCGAGGTGCCCAGAACCTATCACGGCAAGTTGTTTTCCCGACATCAGGCAGGGACAAAGGCGCTTCATGCGGGACATACCCTTCTGCACGACCTGAAGGAAAATGTCGTTACGCCCTATGTCATGGTGGAGTCGCTCGGTTGGTTCTACATCGCGGCCTTTATTGGAAAGACGGCGATTACCCGCTGGTACAGGAATTTCATGGCCGGGATCCGGCGTATCTTTGTACCGCCCATAGCCACTATCATGACGGTGGACAAACTGTCGAAAGAGGAGGTCATGGAGATGCTGGCGGCCGAGCAGCGCTCCATTATTCACAAGGCCCTTGTGGAGCGGTTCGGCAACCGCGGCGCCCTTGTTACCTTCGAATGTCAGGAATTGTTGCGACGGCGCGCTTTGAGCGATAAAGATGCAGCTCACCAGTGTCTGCATGATAATCCCGACCGGCAATGCAGTATCACCCACGAGGAGGAAACAGCCTTTATAGAATTGCTGCGTCGGCGCTACGGGATCAATCAGGGCGGGGCCTTTACGCGCATGGAGCGTATCACCCGCATAGGCTTCACCTTCAGCGAACAGGTATTTACGCTGGAAACGGCGCTCAGGATGATGGGGCTGACCCGGGATTTCGCACGCCTTGTGCTTATCTGCGGCCACGGCAGTGTCTCGGAAAACAACCCCTACGAATCGGCCCTCGACTGCGGCGCCTGCGGCGGAAACGAAGGGAAGCCAAATTCGCGTATCCTTGCTGCCATAGCCAACAAACCTCTGGTGCGGGAACAGCTGGCCAAGAACGGCATTGCCATTCCACCGGACACCTATTTTATCGCAGGACAACATAATACCACCACGGATGAGGTGCAGATCTTCGATCTCGAAGACCTCCCGCACACCCATAAGAACGACCTCCTCCGCCTGATGTCCGACCTCAGGGAGGCCGCTCTTCGCAACAACCAGGAACGTTGCGCCCGTTTCCCCGAAATGAAGGCAAACATGACTCCCCGCCAGGCTTCCCATATGGTACATACCAAGAGTTGCGACTGGAGCCAGATCCGGCCTGAATGGGGGCTGTCGAGCAACGCGGCCTTTATCCTTGGACGTCGCGACCTGACCCGCCGGGTCAATCTTGACGGACGGGTATTTCTGCAATCCTACGACTACCGCCAGGACCCTGAAGGCCGGACGCTGGAGGCCCTTATGACCGCTCCGCAGGTGGTGGGCCAGTGGATCAACATGGAGCACTATTTCTCCACGGTGGATTATGAGGTCTATGGCAGCGGAAGCAAGATCTACCATAACGTGGTGGGGCGTATCGGGATCATGTCGGGGCCGAGGAGCGATCTGCGGGTCGGCCTGGCCTGGCAGACCGTCATGGACGGGTCTCGGCCATATCATGAACCCATGCGTTTGTTCAGTCTGATAGAGGCGCCAAGGAAACTGATCGACCAGATCATCCAGCGCCACGGCAACCTCCAGCACTATTACCACAATGAATGGGTGCACCTTGTAGCACTGGAGCCGGAAGAGAAGGTGTTTTATCGTTTTGTCCCGAAGGAAGGCTGGAAAGCCCTTGGTTAACCGCAGGATGTTTTAGAAAAGGAGTGCAATCTATGAGCAGCCTCAAGCTTCATATGATGAAAGAGGTGAGAGTAATTACGCAGGGGGAATATGTGAATTACGTGACCGATCTGCTGGACAACGTCCACGCGACCGGCTACACGATGATCCATAATATTTCGGGAAAAGGACGCCACGGTGTCCATACGTCCCATCTGATGTTCAATGAAGTCAGCAGCCTTGTGATGATAATGACCGTCGTACCTGAAGAAAAGG
>JAOUDF010000170.1 GCA_029859385.1 Nitrospirota bacterium | reverse complement strand
TGCCCGGGCTTTCAAAGGGGAAGCGCCACTTTTATTATCTTCGCATAGAAAGCGAAAAGGGCGATGTACTGGTGCTGCCGTCAACGGCGCTCAACAAGGACAAGCCCGCGTACTACTATGTCACCTACGAGGGCAGCTCCTCGCGGTGGGCGCTTATCCTTCACATCGTCCTCGCCATCGGTGCGGTCATCTACTGGGTCCATACGTTTTACTACTCCATAAGTCACCTGCGGACGGGGCAGGATGTCTTTTTCCGCAAGGCATACAGCTCGGCCTTCTGGGGGAATGTGGCCTTCTTCATCTTTGCCGTTCCGCTGGGGTGCCTTATTGCCTGGGAGACCTTCGGGACGCCATGGACCGGCATACCGGTGGGGTGGGACATCACCGACAACAAGAGCCTGATTACGCTGGTTTTCTATACCGCTGCCCTCATCGGTGCGCGGTTCAGGCTTTTTTCGACCAGGACCTTTGCCGTGCTGGGGATCGTTGGGCTCATACTGACGATCATCGTCTACAACATCCCCCACAGTTATTTCATCCAGTGAGGTGCAAATGTTTCGGGTGACGAGAGTTTTCCTCCCCATCCTTGCTGCCATTGCTGTCTATGTTCTCAGTGCCGCTCCAGGCGAGGCCATCCCTCGCAAGGTCCCACCGGCAACCATTGTTTCGCATACCCTCGATATCGATTTCAACCTCAGCGAACATCTCATGAAGGTGAAAAACGTCGCGTTGTTCCGGCCTGAGGGGCGAAAGGAGATCACCTTTTCACTGAACAGCCGGGCGGTCGTGGAAAAGATCACCGTAGGCGGAAAAGAGGCGTTCTGGGATTACGAAAAAGACAAGGGAGAATCCGTTGAGGGCTCGGGCAAGGAAACCTCCCGTACTCTCAGGGTGTGGCTGCCGGACAAGTGGCCGTCAGATATCGTTCAGGTGGAGATGGTGTATTCGCTGACGCTCTACGATGTCCCCAAGGTCCCGGCCTTTTCCCGCGAGTTCATCGCCGATGAGAGCGCGGGTATCATCGGCGAAGAGGGGATATTCCTCTCTGCCGAAGGCCGCTGGTATCCCGACACACCGGGGAGCATGCCCACATGGCGCATCACCGCTAACACTCCCGCCGGGTACGAAGTGATGGCGGCAGGAGAGAGGATTCAGCGGGAGGTGCAGGGGAACCGGCTGGTGACGACCTGGGACTTCCCCTATCCTTCACCCGATTTCCACCTTGTAGCCGGTAAATACGAGATCACCGAGGACCGGCTGGGGCCGATCAAGATATACACCTACTTCTACCCCGAGGAGCGGGGGCTTGCCGCCGACTACATAAAGGCCGTGAAGGAGTACCTCGAACTGTACCAGAACCTCCTGGGGCGCTACCCCTTTACCAAGTTTGCCGTGGTGGAGAACTTCTATCCCACGGGATACGGCATGCCTTCCTACACGCTGCTGGGTCGCGACGTTATCAAGCTCCCCTTCATTATCAGCACGTCGCTGGGCCACGAGATTGCCCACAACTGGTGGGGAAACTCGGTCTACGTCGATTACGACAGGGGCAACTGGTCGGAGGGGCTCACCACCTATACCGCCGACTACCTCTACAAGGAGCGCAAAAGCGCCGCCGATGCCCTGGACTACCGGCGGCAGATATGTGTCGACTACTCCAACTATGTGACGGGCGGGCAGGACTTCCCCCTCACCGAATTCCGGGGGAGGACCACCCCCGCCACCCGGGCCGTAGGCTACGGCAAGACCGCCATGACCTTTCATATGCTGCGAAAGCTGATGGGGGATGTGAAGTTCTACGAAACCCTCCGTCATGTAGTGGTGGAGTATGCCTTCAAGCCGGTCGACTGGCGGCAGCTGATGCAGGTCTTCGAACGTACGTCGGGCTATCGGCTGGCCTGGTTTTATCGTCAGTGGATAGAGCGGGCAGGGGCGCCCATGCTGACCATGGCGCCGATGAAGGTCGAACGAAAAAACGGCCAGTACGAAATTGAGGTCGAGGTGACCCAGTCGGGGCCGGGCATTACTCCCGACGAGGGGGCATATCTCCTTGACCTGCCGGTGAAGATAGTCTATGAAGGGGGAGAGATCATCGAGACCCGCCGCATCCATGAGACGGTGACGCCGTTACGTTTCAAGGTGCCGGGGAATCCCGTAAAGGTGGTGCTGGACCCGAGTTACGACATCTTCCGGAAGCTGGGCAGGGAGGAGATACCGCCGGTCATCGGGCAGGTACTGGGTGACAGCAAGCAGCTCTTCATCCTCCCCTCGGGCGGCAGCAATGAAAGCAGGGCTGCTTACGGTGAGATAGCCAGGCAGCTCGCCCGGGCCGGTGGTGTCGTCATCAAGACCGACACCGAGGTGGTTGAGGGGGAGTGGAAGGAGTACTCGATCATCGTCTTCGGCGGTCCCGAAGAGAACCGTGTTTTTGCGAAGCTGGCGCGGGAGCTGCCCAAGGGGGTATCGGTCGGCCAAGCGAACTTTACATTGAACGGCACGTCCTATGACCAGCCGGGCGACTTTCTCCTCCTTACCCTGAGGAACCCCGACAACCAGGACAAAGGGGCGATGTTCATGGTGGGGCTTGGCCCCGGAGCCACGACCTCGGCGGGGAGAAAGATTACTCACTACGGTAAATACAGCTACCTTGTCTTTTCCGACGGAGTCAACAAGGGCAAGGGAGTTTGGGAGGGGAGATAACTAGTGAAGAGTACAACAACGAAGAAACAGATCAATCTCATCGTGAATTCCGAGCACTGGGACCCCTTCGAGGTCCTTGGCATCCACCCCGTGACCGTCAATGGCGGAAAGTCAATTGCGGTGCGGGCATTTCTGCCCGAGGCGGCTGAGGCGTGGGTGGTGGAGAAAAAGGGGGGGAAGTCCCACGCGATGCAGCAAGTTGCCGCCGAGGGTTTTTTCGAGGCGGTATTCCCCGACCGCGACCAGCCTTTTCCCTATTGCCTCAGGTTGGAAAACGCCGAAGGACACTCGTGGGAACTTGAAGACCCGTACCGCTTTCCGCCGGTCTTGAGCGATTTCGACCTCCACCTCATGGGGGAGGGGAGCCACTACAAGAAGTACGAAAAACTGGGGGCGCACCTGTGCGAGAAGGAGGGGGTAAAGGGCGTATCCTTTGCCGTCTGGGCGCCCAACGCAAAGCGGGTGAGCGTTGTCGGCGACTTCAATCGCTGGGACGGCAGGCGGCACCCCATGCGGATCCGTGGGCTGACAGGGGTCTGGGAGATCTTCATCCCCGGCCTTGTGGAAGGCGAGAAATACAAGTTCGAGATCAAGTCGAAGAACGGCGACTATCTCGTGGAGAAGTCCGACCCGTATGCCTTTTATGCGGAGATGCGCCCGAAGACGGCGTCTCTCGTCCACGACATCAACCGCTACCAGTGGAACGACGACCAATGGATGAACGAACGGGAGCGTCGCAATGCCCTGGATGCGCCGGTGGCCATTTACGAGATGCACCCCGGATCGTGGCGCCGCAAGGCGGAAGAGGGCAACCGCTTCCTCACCTATCACGAACTGGCCGACGAACTCATCCCCTACGTGAAGGAGATGGGGTTCACCCACATCGAGCTGATGCCGGTCACCGAGCACCCCTTCGACGGTTCCTGGGGGTACCAGACCGTCGGCTACTACGCACCCACCAGCCGCTTCGGGACGCCGGAAGACTTCATGTATTTCGTCGACCGGTGCCACCAGGAGGGGATCGGCGTGCTTCTCGACTGGGTCCCCGCCCATTTCCCCAAGGACGGCCACGGACTTTCGTATTTCGACGGCACCCACCTCTACGAGCACGAAGACCCGAGACTCGGAGAACACCAGGACTGGGGCACCCTCATCTACAATTTCGGACGGAACGAGGTCTCCAATTTTCTCCTCGCCAGCGCCCTCTTCTGGCTCGATAAATACCACCTCGACGGCCTCAGAGTTGACGCGGTGGCCTCCATGCTCTACCTCGACTATTCCCGCAAGGAGGGCGAGTGGCTGCCCAACCGCTACGGCGGCAGGGAAAATCTCGAGGCCATCGATTTCCTCAAGCGTTTCAACGAACTGATCCACCAGTATCATCCCGGCGTCATGACCTGCGCCGAGGAGTCGACCTCGTGGGGCGGCGTATCCCGCCCGACCTACACCGGCGGCCTCGGCTTCTCCATGAAATGGAACATGGGGTGGATGCACGATACTCTCGAATACTTCAGCAAGGACCCCATTCACCGCCGCTACCACCACGGGAACCTTACCTTCAGCCTCCTCTATGCATTCACCGAGAACTTCATCCTGCCCTTTTCTCACGACGAGGTGGTGCACGGCAAACGCTCGCTGCTTGACAAGATGCCGGGCGATTTCTGGCAGCGGTTCGCCAACATGCGACTTCTGCTGGCCTTCATGTACGGGCATCCCGGCAAGAAGCTCCTCTTCATGGGGGCCGAGATAGGGCAATGGAAGGAGTGGAATTTCGACGGCAGCCTCGACTGGCACCTGCTCCAGTGGGAACCGCATCACAAACTCCAGAAATTTGTCGCCGACCTTAACAAGTTCTATCAGGGTGAGCCGAGCCTGCATCAGGTCGATTTCGACTGGCACGGCTTCGAGTGGATCGACTTCCACGACGCCGACAACAGCAGTATCGCCTTTTTGCGACGGGCCAAGGACCCTGCGGACCACATCGCCTTTGCCTTCAACTTTACGCCGGTGCCGCGAACAGGCTACCGGCTCGGCGTGCCGGAAGGCGGGTTCTATCAGGAGGTGCTCAACAGCGACTCCGAGGTCTATTACGGCAGCAACATGGGCAATAGCGGCGGCGTCATGGCCGAGCCGACGCCCTGGCAGGGGAAACCGTTTTCGATAAATATCGTGCTGCCGCCGCTGGCCGCGGTGGCGTTTAAATTGAGGAGGGAGTAGGGGTGAAGGCCCCTGGTTTGTCATTCCGGCGGAAGCCGGAATCCAGCAGTCTTAAATATTTCTGGACCCCGGTTTTCACCGGGGTGACCATCTAAATCAAGGAGCAGAAGGAGAACACATGCCGAAGTTCGAGAATGTCGCAGTCATCAAGAAGGCCAATGTCTATTTCGACGGCAAGGTCACCAGCCGCACCATCGAGCTGCCCGACGGCAGCAAGAAGACGCTGGGGGTGATCCTCCCCGGTGAATACACCTTCAACACCGCGGACAAGGAGATCATGTTCATCGAGGACGGTCTTTGCCGCGTGCGCCAGAAGGGTGAAGAGGCGTGGAAGGATTACAAGGGCGGCGAGAGCTTCGAGGTGCCCGCCAATTCGGCCTTCACCATAAAGGCTGAAGGGATCGTGGATTACTGCTGCAGCTTCATCAAATAACCG
>JAOUDF010000169.1 GCA_029859385.1 Nitrospirota bacterium | reverse complement strand
GCTGCTCCGCCAGAATCTCGGTGGGCGCCATGAGGACCGCCTGCCAGCCGCTTTCCACAGCCGCCAGCATGGCATGAAGCGCCACCATCGTCTTGCCGCACCCCACATCACCCTGAACCAGCCGGTTCATTGGCCTGGGCCTGGCCATATCCGTGACTATTTCTCCGATTACCCGCTCCTGGGCAGCGGTAAGCTCAAAGGGCAATCGAGACTTCAGGCGACCGGTCAACTCGCCGGTCGGTGTGAAGACAATCCCCTTCTCCATCTGAACGAGGCCATGCTTCCGAAGGGCAAGGCCCAGCTGGAAGAGGAACAGTTCGTCGTACACCAGCCTCCTGTGGGCCTCGCTCCGGCCGGCATTGAGCGCGACAATCGGGGCGTCATCGGGGGGGAAGTGCGCGCCGGTAAAGGCTTCGGGAAGGGGGAGCAACTTCCTGCGCCGCAGGAGCAATTCGGGGATGTCGTCGACGGCCAGCGGGGCGTACTGTTCCACCATGCGCTTCATCATCACCCGCATCTGGCGCACGCTCAGGCCGGCGGTCACGCCGTAGACAGGGACGATCCGGGCCGCATGGATCAGCTCTTCATCCCCCTCCTCGACAATTTCGTATTCGGGATTGTCCATCTCGGCGGAGGAGCCGTGAAAGGCGTTTCTACGCACTACGCCGCTGACAACGATCTTTATGCCGGGCTTGATGGTCTGCTGGAGATAAGGCTGGTTGAACCATTTGAGGGTGATGAAGCCCGTCCCGTCGCCCAGCACCACCTCGAAAATCTTCATCCGCCTTCGCGGCGTCACCGTGAGCTGGGCGCCCTTGATGGTCCCGGAGACGGTTTCGAAATGGTCATAGACTATCTGGGACAGCTTTTTGAGATTGCTCCTGTCCTCGTAGCGACGGGGCAGATAATAGAGGGCATCCTCCAGGGTGCTGATCCCGAGACGCTGCAACAGCTCGGAGCGTCGCGGCCCCACGCCCTTGACATACTGGATGGAAAGGCCAAGGTCGATGGACGGAGAGTCGGACCTGGCTACGGTGGATACGGGGGGGGAATCTGTTTCCCGGCGGACAGGGGCCGTCATGTAACCTTTACCCTTGGGGGGAGGTCAGAAGGGCATTAAGGTCGGCCAGCAGCGCTTCGACATCGATATGATGGCTCCGGGCGCCCTCGGCGATGGTTTCATACGGGGCCACCACGCAATTGGAGCAACCGATGCCATATTGACCGAAGACGTGCGCCGCGCCGGTGTGGGCTTCCAGTGCCTCTTCGAACGACATCTCCCGGGTAAACCTTGATATATGAGCCATCGTCCACCCTGTCGATGAAAAAAAGAGTTGCAATCTTAACGCAAGGTGCTTATATTGTTCACTCTTCGAAAGCGCATCTTATTAGGAGGATTGTCAAATGTCAAGGATTTGCGAAGTTTGCGGGAAGGGTCGCCAGGTCGGCAACAAGGTGAGCCACGCTAACAATAAAACAAAGAAGGTCTTCCAGCCCAACCTTCAGAATGTCCGGGCCGTTGTCAACGGCGCCGTCCGCTCCGTAAAGGTCTGCACCCGCTGTATCCGTTCGGGCGCTGTCCAGAAGGCCTCGTAACTACTCCGCTACGCGATATCGACCCGGGCAGGTATCCCCTGCCCGTCAATTTTCACCCAGCATCGCCACCGCATCGATCTCCACCAGAACATCCTTGGGAAGCCGCGCTACTTCAACAGTAGCACGGGCGGGATACGGCCTGGTAAAACGCGTACCATAGACCTCGTTCATGGCGGCGAAATCATTCATATCCTTGAGGAATACCGTGGTCTTTACCACCCGGGCCAGTCCGGTGCCCGCCGCCGAAAGGATCGCCGCGATATTGTCCAGTACCCGCACCGTCTGCTCCGACACCCCGCCCTCAACCATAGTGCCGGTCGAAGGATCAATCGGTATCTGCCCCGATACAAAGAGCAGGTTTCCTGCCTGAACTGCCTGAGAATAGGGGCCTATGGCCGCAGGGGCGCCGGTTGTTGCAATCTCTTTCATGGTTGAACTCCTCTCCTGCTAGACAGTCATGTCAATCTTCTTCAGCCAGAACGCGGCCACCAGACAGCTGACAAGGGTAACCGCAAGCAATGTGGCAGCATACACAGTGGACACCTCGGTCATGGCAATGGCTATTCCGCCCAACAGAAAGGCAATCGCATAACTGGAATTGACCGTCTGCCTCACCGAAAGCCGCCATTTCCTGAGGCGCAGGGCAAAATGGTCCTTGCTCCCTTTCAGGATCGACACCCCTCTCCTCCATCGGACATACGACAGAAATACCGTCTCGAAGATAGGGACTCCCAGAATAAGCACCGGCGCAACGGCCGCGACATGGTTGATCTTCGTATAACTCCCGTTCATCGCCAGGGCAGCCAGCATGAAACCGACAAACATGCTTCCCGTGTCACCCATATAAATCTTCGCCGGTTGGTAGTTATATCTGAGAAACCCGATGAGAGACCCGGCCATGGCGATTGACATGATGGCGATCATCTCCCGTCCGTTGATGATAGAAACGGCAAAGAGGACTATCGCCGCCGTAGCCGCGACACCGGCCGACAGGCCGTCCATGATGTCGATGAGATTGAAACCGTTGGTTACGCCGACAAGCCAAAGGACTGTCAGGGATATCTGCACGGGAAAAGGCAGATATGCCAGTTTGATGTAGATTCCGCTCTTTATGAGAACAAATACCGCCACCATCTGCCCCAGCAGCTTCTGAGCCGGCGTAAGAACGCCAAAATCGTCGATGAGACCTATCATGACTATAATGGTACCGCCCAGGATAAGGCCGAGCACTTCATGGCTGAACTCGAAGGTTAATGCCAGCGCAAAAAGGAAGGAAAGATAGATGGCAAATCCGCCAAGGTAGGCGACCGGCTCGGCATGCACCTTCAGCCTGCCGTCAGGTTTGTCGACGATGCCGAATTTTATGGCCGCTTCTCTGGCCAGCGGGGTACCGTAAAGCGAGAAACCGAGGGCAAGAATGAAGGTGAGAAGGTATATCATTGCCACTGTGGAAGAGGTGGGAAGTCATAGAGCAGCACCATGGTACCGTCGGGAGACCATTTTGCCCACCAGCGCCCCACCTCCTGTGTCGCGAAGATATCTGTCTTTTTACGTGATGAGAGGTCCGTCACGCTTACTTTTCCCTGTCCGTATTCAAGGACATTCTCCCACTTCGGCGAGACCCAGAAGGGGAAAGTTATGGTTTCGCTTTTTACGCGGCGGCCGCTCAAGTCTACCTCCCAGACGCCGTCCGACTGGATATAATAGAGCTTGTCCTCCCTGCCCGACCAGAAGGGAAGGACCATTCCGGCCCACTGCCAGTCATAGGCTTCATCAACCAGCAGTTTTTGACGTCCCCCATCCCTGTCTGTAAGACGTATCTTCCCGTCAAGCGTTACATAGACTATCCACTCCCCCGTCCTTGACCATGCCGCATGGATACATCCACCCTCACGGGTGAGCAGTGTCTCCTTGCGTGTAAGGAAGTCGAGCGTATAGAGCGCATCACCACTGCTTTTTCGGAATACAACCCCCTGCTTGTCGGGCGACAGAGCCGCGCTCTTGATGTCCGCGTAGTATGCGAGGCCTTTCGTCTCCCTGTCCACCACCCACAGGCTGGTATAGTCGTAGAGGAAGCATGATCTGCTCGTCCACTCAACCGATATGGTATCAACACTGAGGTCGACTATCTTGGAAAAGCTCTTGCCGGGCAGGTCAAAGATAAATACCCTGCTGCTGTCATCAAGCAGGATGACGTGTTTCCCATCAGGAGAGCAGGAGAGCACTTCTCCCTCGAAATCCGTTGAATAGAGTGTTTTCCCCTGCGCATTGACTGCAACAAACTGACCGGGCTTGGTATAGAAGACCGTGTCCGCCTCGGCACTGAAGAAGAAAGATGTGAGGTCATCACCCGCGAGTCGGGTCTCTTCCATGATAACCGGCTCTACGGCATAGATGCCGTGGTGGGTCACAATCCCGACTTTATTGGCGCTGTCAAACCATGTAATATCCCTCATGCTGGCCAGCTTTTCACCAAGTATTTCTGATAACGCGTTTACCCGCTGATCTACCAGGTCAACAAGATAGATATCCCCTGACTGGGGCGAAAAAGAAGCAATCTCTCCCTTCTGGAGCAGGGCATGCTCGGCTCTCGCCCATCCCGGCATTAACAACAGTGTCAGCATTAAAAGCGTAAGGCAAAACAGCTTTCCATGGCCAGACGTAGCCGGTTGTTCAATCAGCCTCATTAGATATCCTCGTTTCTTTCACAATACACCGCAACTCTCCCTTCGTCAGTGTCACGGCAACCGTACTTCCTTCTTTCACTCCGGCTGCATCCCTCAGAATAGTCCCCGCCGGAAGCAGACGTGCAATCGAATAGCCGCGGCCCAGCACCGCCAGCGGGCTCAGGCCGTCCAACATCGCCGCCAGTCGTGCCATCTTCCCTCTTGTTATCTCCAGCCGGTGCGACATTATCGATTTGAGTCTCTTTTCAAGGTCAACTCCGCGAAGCCTGCAAACACCTATTAATTCGGCCGGAGTCTTCGAAAAGATTAGCCGCTGGTGGGAGGCCAGGCGATCCCGCTCCCGCCGCACCCTCCGTGTCCAGCTTGCGCCGAGCCGCAAAGACAACTCATCGAGCCTCTGGAGATAAAAGTTCAACTGCTTTTCAGGGTCAACAAGCGCCTTGCGCGCCACGATCAACCGATGCCGCAACATCTGCACAGAGTCCTCGACGGCAGCCAGGAGGCGGCTCTCAAAATTTGCAATCTTTTGGTTCAGCTCATCCTTGCTCTTTACCACCATTTCCGCCGCCGCGGAAGGAGTCGGGGCCCGCAGGTCGGCCACAAAGTCGCTGATGGTAAAATCGGTTTCGTGCCCCACCGCTGAGATTACGGGGATCGCCGACCGCGCTATCGCCCTTGCCACGACCTCTTCATTGAAGGCCCAGAGATCTTCGATGGAGCCGCCGCCTCGGCCCGCGATAATGACATCAATTCCGCCATATTCGTTGAGCTCCTCGATGGCCCGGGCGATCTCCGCCGCCGCCCCGTCTCCCTGGACGCGCACCGGATAGAGAAGCACCTCCATGTTGGCATAACGGCGGGAAAGGACGGTGAGCATGTCCCGGATCGCCGCCCCCGTTGGTGAGGTGACAATCCCGATCCGCCGGGGAAGCAGGGGGAGGGGCCGCTTTCGCTCCTCGTCGAAGTACCCTTCTTTTTCTAGTTTTTCCTTCAGCTGCAGAAAAGCTAGCTGAAGGGCACCAACACCCTTCGGTTCGAGATAATCGGCGATAATCTGGTATTCGCCGCGCG
>JAOUDF010000168.1 GCA_029859385.1 Nitrospirota bacterium | reverse complement strand
TCAGTCCTGTCAGCGTGGGGAACCTCAGCTGCGGGAGCTGTCATCCCGACCGGTGGACCGCCATGAACGGCGAGACCACCGAATACCACATGTATATGCAGAACTCCGACACCACGCCGATTGCGGGGGGCATCGGTGCGGGGAACAAGTATCCCAACAAGAGCCAGTTCCTCGCCGGCGACAAGGAGAGCGAGCACCGCCGATGCATCATGTGCCATGCCGACATGGACGTGTTCCACTACAGGAACAACCCCAACACGCCGGGCGTATCGTACAACCTGCGGGTCTCCATTAACGTCGCGCCTGACCCGGGCGACCCAGCGACCTATACCAACAAGGACTTCGACGGGACCCGGGCTGACGGCGGGATATGCTTCTCGTGCCACCAGAACCAACAGACCAAGAACACCGACAAGATGAAGAACTCGGGTACTGTCAATACCCCCGCATGGAACCTCGACGAATTTAAGGCGAGTACCCACAACTACTCTATTACTACCACCTTCAAGTCCGACAATTCGACCTTTAACGCCACCTGTGTGAAGTGCCATACCGACACCATGATCAAGGACTACCAGTCATCCACCTACAAGGTTGGCGCCCACAGCGGTACTACGAGAAGCTACCTCGCCAACATCAACAAGAAGGCCACGGTGGTGGAGACCAGCAAGAACTCGCTGGAAGAGAACATGTGCTACCAGTGCCACAGTCTGAGCACCGACGGGCCCGACAACTACAACCCCAACGGCTGGGACGGGATCTCCGCCGGCACGGGTAAGGATGCTTACAACCAGCAGACCATGAACAACAAGGCGCAGCGGATGAAGTTCCTCTTCTCCAAGGATTCGTCGCATCCCATCGACGGTGCGCCGCCGTACGATACCATTAACGGCCTCAGCGCCGCCGCCGGCCGCCACCGGGTGGACGAAGGGGTAAACGACACCCTGACCCCCAGCGGCGTGCAGATCGCCAACTGGAACCCCGCGGCCAGCCGTCATGTGGAGTGCATGGACTGCCACAACCCCCATGCCACCAACGTAACGCCCAGGGACATGATCACCTGGCGGCCCAATATCTACCATACGACCACTACCAACTACGGCAGCGGAGCCAACGGCAGGATGAGCAACTACCAGGTGGTGGAGGGTTCCTTCGGCGGCCAGATCGGCGGGGCCAACTACGGTCAGTGGGGGGTGGAGCCGACCTACACGGCCGGTACCGGCGGCATTGTGCCTACCAGCTTTACCAAGGTGCAGAACATGAACAGCAGCAACACCATGTACCAGCTCTGCTTCAAGTGCCACTCGATCTATTCCTACGGTAACACCAAGCCGCAGATACCCTGGGGAACGAGTACCCGAACTGTCGGTGCCGGCGACGGATGGGGCGGCAACGTGACGGCCGACTTCAGTTGGGACCCGGGTCAGGAAACCGACCTGTCAGTGGACTTCAATCCGTATAACTACAGCACGCACCCGATCGTGCGCCGGGGCAGGAACCAGCCGGCGCCGCACCTGAACGCCAACTGGCCCTTCTTCGACGGTGATGCGACGGCGGGCATCTGGCGCACGGCGGCGGCATCCTCAAACGGCAGGGTGAGCTATAACGCCGCCACCAAGGTGGTAACGATAACGGCGGGGAGAAACTTCCCGACCTACTACATGCAGCCGGGGTGGAAGTTCCAGTTCACCAAGATACTGCCGACGGTGCCGACGGCAGGAACGGACAACACCTACTACTACGAGATAAAAACCGTAGACAGCGCTACCCAGGTTACCCTCGTCTCAGGGCCGGCTGCCAATCAGACCAATGTCACCTACAACGTCTCCGCTGGCCTGGGATGGGCCTTTGTGCCGCCCTATGGCCCGTGGAGCACCCTGACCTGCGGAGACTGCCACCAGAGCGGCGACCTGGCCGACCCAGCCGGCCCCCACGGCTCAGACAACCCGTGGATACTGCGCGAAATCAACATGGCGGCGCTGGTGGACAACAACCTCGACGGTGACATGGCCGATACGGTGGACTATATCAATACCTCCACCGGCGATCCCAACAACCCGGGAAACTGGACGGTGACCTCTACCATGTGTTATTCCTGCCACAGGAGAGACATCTATGGGGCAACCGCTTCAGCAAACGCCAATTCCGGTGAACCTACACTTCCTGCCGGAGCGACAAGCCGCGAGACGACCTATAGCCGCTCCAATGATGGCCATCCTCCCGGGTCAGCTTCCAACGAGTCGAACCCGAAGCACAATGCCTTCGGCATCTGGTGCCTCAACTGCCACGGCGCTAACAGTGCCACGGGCAACGGCATCGGCGCCATTCACGGCAGCAACTGGGGGGTGGGGAGCGGGGGAACGACGGCCATGGGCATCAGGCTCAGAAATGGTGCTGCTTCCACGGGACATACCATCCCGTCAGGGACCAGCGACGGGTCCTGCTGGACCAAATCAACCACGGATAGCATCAACGGGTGTAACCAGGGGCATAACCCTCAGACCTACAAGGTGACATACTCGTACAACACAGTGGATTGACGGCTCTCGGTGGCACGGGGCTTGATTCCGTTGAAATTGACTGGTATGGTAAGGGCGGTCTCCTGGCCGCCCTTGTTTTTTGCCACGCAACAAGGGGGTGTAGAACAATAACCCTTCTTATCTTTAGGAATAATCCGGCTTCATGAAACCCCTCTGGCAGCTCCTTATCTCCCGAAAATTCGCCGTCTGGCAGCTCCTTATTCTCATCCTCATCCTGCTCGCGGGCATCATCTTTCCCGATGCGCAGATTACCACGTCGCGCCTTTTCCTCGTTCCCGCGGCCCTCGTTTTTATCAGCATCCTGGCCTGTTCCATCCAGCGAATAATTCGCAGGGATGAGTGGGAGACGGAGCCGGCAAAGGTCTTCTCGGTAGGTGAGGAGTGCTTCTCCGGCAGTTCGCAAAAATCATCGGAAGTAGTGAAAGAAGAGGTTGCTGGGCTGCTGCGGGAGCGCGGCTGGCGGGTGGATGCGACCCGTTCGGAAGGGCTTCTGGCCTTTCAGGGGGAGCCGGGGTTCTGGGGCTCGATGGTCTTTCACGCGGCCATGCTTGTCATTCTCATTGGCGTGACGCTTACCGTGCTGAGCCGGACGGTAACGGGGTTCAGCATTACCGAGGGAGAAACGAAGGACCTTATGGCTCCGGGGGTGGTGCAGGCGGAAGAGTCGCTGCTCGGCCCGGTGCGGGTGCCGATGCGCCTCACGCTTCAGAAGTTCTCTGCCGATTATGTTGAAGGTACCCACCCCGTGGACTATGAAGCGGTGCTCTGGGTTGAGGAGTCGGGCAGGCAGCCGAGGGAAGTGGTCACCCGGGTAAACCGGCCCTTCAGCAGCGGCAAGGCCGATATCTACATGGACAAATACGGCTTCGCGCCCCGCTTCGTGCTGACGAAGGACGACGGCACCGAGTTGTCGGACTACCATTATAACCTGTCGGTGCTCGACGGAAAGGAAGACTCGCTGGAGCTTCCCGAGATCGGCGCCACGGTGACGGTGGTATTTTTCCCCTCCTTCAAGCTGGAAGAGGGGAACACGGTCACCAATGTCTCGCAGGAACCGACAAACCCGGGGATGGTGATCAGCATTGCCCGCGAAGGGCAGGTGGTGGTAAATCGGGTCTTTGTCCCTCTTGGAAAACGGGTCCGGTTCGAGGGGATGAGCCTTCAGTTCGCCGGGTGGCGGTTTTGGACCCATTTCGGTATCAGCCGTGACCTGGGGGTGAACTGGATTCTGGTTGGCTTCCTTACGCTGGTAGTTGGCCTGGTACTGCGGTTTGCCTACCCCGACCGGAGGCTCTGGGTAAGGATAGGCGAAGAGGGCGCTGGGTGCACTGTCGCCATGGGCGGCCACGGCGGCCATTTTGCTGCCCTGTTCAGGGAAGAGCTCACAATGTTGGGTGAACGGGTAAAGGGGGTTTTGTGACGCTACTGGAAGGGATACTGCTCTGGCTGGGAGTTTTTTCGTATACGCTGGCGGTGGGCCTCCTCCTGTGGGCGCTGGTCTTCGGCAGGGAGAAAGGGCATACCCTGAGCCGGCATCTGGTGACGGTGGGTTTTGTACTCCAGACGGCGGCCATCGCGGTCAGGTGGTATCACACGGGCCATGCCCCGGTCATGGGGACCTACGAGCATACTTTGCTGGGGAGCTGGTTCATCATGCTGCTTCAGTTCATGGTGTACCGCTGGTACCCGCCCATGCGGATTGCGGCGATGGTGGTGCTGCCCTTCGTGCTCTTCATGCTGGGACAGGGGATCATGAGCAAGCCCGAGATGGTGCCGCTCTCCCCGCCCTATCAGAGCAACTGGCTCTGGGTCCACGTGATATTTGCATGGATCGCCTACGGCTCTTATACCGTGGCGGCGGGCATGGGGGTGGTCTATATCCTTCGGGACGGGAAGAAGGAATGGCGCTTTCTTGACAAATTCCCTCCGCAGGATATTATCGACGACCTCGTTCTCAAGACGGTGGTTTTTGGCTTTATCGCCCACGTGCTGATGACCGGGGCGGGGGCCATCTGGGCCCATGGCCTGTGGGGCCGTTACTGGGGGTGGGACCCGGTGGAAACCTGGTCGCTCCTGTCGTGGCTCACCTACGGCGTATTTCTGCACCTTCGGACAACCATGGGGTGGAAGGGGAAGCGGGCGGCGTGGCTGGCGATCATCTGCTACGTCAGTATCTTTATTACCTTCGGCGGCGTCGGGTTCATCTCCGGCCTTCATACGCCGCTGTTGTAAGGATTGGTTATGGCAAAGAGAATTCTGCTGTTGTTCCTTATCGCGACCGGCCTCATGCTCACCGCCTGCGGCAGCAAGGAAGAAAAATCGGTCAAGGAGGCGGTACGCGCCTACAATGCGGCCCTCATCGAAGCCTTTATCAAGCCCAACCCCGACCTGATGGCCGATGTGGCTACGGCCAAACAGCATGACCGGGTGGGGCTTTACATCGTCAACCTGATGCAAAAAGGGCAGGTGCTCAAGGGGAGCCTCGACTCCATCTCCTTCGGGAAGATACGGTTCGAAGGGGCGGGCAAGGCGATGGCGGACACAAAGGAGGAGTGGACCTACGCCTATCTTGGCCCCGACCGCCAACCAACGGGGCCATCAAAGAAGGTCCGTTATGAGGTGACCTACACACTGCTCCTCGAACAGGGCGACTGGATGGTCGATGCCCTCGATATTCACAAGGAAAAATAGACGGAGACCCCCTCTTGCACGTTTTGAAACAATCCCTCATGGTCCTCTTCATCGGCTATGCCCTTTTCATAGGGGTTAACCTGGTGCTGGAGGACCCGAATTTTCTCAAGCCGCAAACCGTACCGGTA
>JAOUDF010000167.1 GCA_029859385.1 Nitrospirota bacterium | reverse complement strand
AGGCTCTGCGGTATCGCCGCGCAGTTCACCGCCACGAACTTGTTCTCCAGCAGCCCCGAACCGGCGTGGACCGCCCGGGCCAGCACCTCCTTGCCCGTACCGTTCTCGCCAAAGATCGCCACGGTCGCAAAAGGTTTTTTCGCCACCTTTTCAGCCAGCGTAAGGGCCTCCCGCATCTTCGGGGAAACCGTAATCGTATTTTGAAAGGTATGGCGGCTGCTCAGATAGCTCTTGAGCTCCCGGTTTTCCTCCTGAGTCGCCGCGGTCAGCTCCTGAAGGGCCGCATAAAGACGGGCATTCTCGATGGCCACTGCTACCTGATTGCCGAGGACGGTCAGCAACTCCAGGTCTTCGGCGTTGAAGTCGCCCCCCTTTTTGTTAACCACCTCCAGCACCCCCACCAGCTTCTCCTTGAACTTAAGGGGAATACAGATCATGGTGCGAGATACAAACTTGCTCTTTTTGTCCAGATCCTTGAAAAACCTCGGGTCGCTCTGCACATCATTAATAATCAGCGGCTCCAGATGCTCCGCGACCCAGCCGGCAATCCCCTGGCCTTTCGCAATCCGCGCATTCTTTATCGGTTCGCCTTTTACGAGGATCACGTCGAAATAGAGCTCGCCCGTCTTGTCGTCGAGAAAAAGCAGGCTTGCCGTCTCCGCGTCAACAAGTTTTGCTGCCGCTTCGATGGTGCTCTTTCGTATCGCGCCGAATTCGAGGGATGAATTAATCAGTGCGGGGATGTCGAGCAGAATTTTGAGACGGGATGTTTCGTCGGTGCTGTTCATTACTGAGCAAAAACCTCGCTAAAATATTTACGCCTGACCAGGGTGTTCTCTGGTCAGGCGTAAATATCATATCCGGGAGCGCTTTACAAGTTACAAGCGTCGGACTAAAAACTTAGTAACAAATGTAGTACCACATCCCAAGAATATACACCCACGTGCAAGTCGGATTATGCTGAGTTACAAAGGATGTTCCTTCTGGAACGCTAACAAATGTTGCCTGTTTATCACCAAAAAGAAGCTTAACCTCATCCATTTTTTTTATATTTGGGGGGTTCCCTTTTTCATCTGTTATCTTCGGTGGGGTAACACTGGTATCAACTATAATCTTCCTATCTGTGCCGGGGATGGGGTACTCTTTTTTAGCCATGGTTTTGCCTCCTTGGGTAGATAGTCGAAATTTTTAGCGAGTTACACACAACACAATCATAACGACTCCCCCTCACCCCCTTTCGATAAAAAGAACATGGCTATTTTCGGTAATGAACCTCCTATTCTTTAGTTAAAAGCTATTAATTTTTGCTGATAATTTTATAGAATGATTGTGAATTTGAGAAATATCGACCTGTCAGGTTGCAATTCTGGACTCACCGGGTTCATATCTTGATACTTAAATTTTCGATCAAAGATGTTTTTACCCACAAGAGACACAATACCACCCCGATTGGGCAATCTATAACTAAGAGCAGCATCTACAATCCAGAAACCAGATTCGCCAGTACTAACTAGTGTTGAACCTCTCGGACTGAATTTACCTTCCTGCATCACGTAAGTCGCAGTGGCATGTGTACGGAAGCCGGATGGGTGGTTAAATATGATCCCAACTGGGAATCGATGAGTCTCTACTCGACACACCTCTGGATTAGAGTTGGGGGCTCTGTCAAAACGTTCGTACAGATATTCAACATTAGTTGCCAACCAATTATGAGGCGTCCAATAAAGATAGGTTCGACCAAATTGCTCACGCCAATCAAAAGTCTGAATGGCTGGTGTGATACCGTCAGGGACTACCGTCACTGGCACATCAAGGCGCCGCCATAAGAAGGAACCTCCTCCACGCAGGTTTGCTAAAAAAGCGTGATCCACTGCAACACCATAGTTCCATGCTGTCGTTCCATAGCTGTTTTCGTCAAAGAACTGATTGAATCCAGCAATTTGTGTAGGTTCTAAGGTTTGATTCGTCGTAAGTGTTCGTTTTAAAGTCTTAAATATCGCACCTCGAACTGTTGTTGAGGGTGTCGGCGTCCAGGTAATGCCAGCCTTTGGATTCAGAGAATATCTATCAAAGTCTTTTTGCCGAAACTGATCATCACTCACACCGATGATTAGCGACAGATTTCTCAGATAGTTGATCTGGGAGTAAAGATAGACATTTCGATGAGAAACATGTGAGCGATTTACCGAGCTGATCGTTATCGGAGGAAACACCAACTCCATATTGGTTGATGTTTTGCTATCATAGCTGACACGTCCACCTCCACCTATAACACTAAAATTCTCTTTATGCTTCAAATACTGTAACTCTCCTATCGAACTGTCGTAGTTTTCAACTTTCACGTCGATAGCAGTGACAGATGCAGAAGAATCATGAAATTTACCAATAGAATTCTGCCACCCAAAGTTGCCAAGCAATTCTGACCCTGGACCAAAGGCATGACGCAAACCTATCCTGGTATTCCTCAACTCATCTTTCTGCCTCGCCGTCGTCGAAAAATTATCCCGATAAAACCTCAGCGGTAAATCCCCATAGCTCTTCGTCGTTTCCCGATGCTCCACCTGCACGCTGGTACTGTCGCTCACCGCATACTGGGCAAAGACGTTGCTGATCCCTTCCTCAAGGTCGTTGTTCTCCCTGAATCCATCAGTTTCGTAATAGAACCGCCCGGCGCTCACCATAAGCTTGCCGTACATGCCGGCAGCGGTGAATTCCTGGCCGCGGGTGCTGTGGCTGCCGGAGATGCCGCTTAGCTGGGCGGTGAATTTGTTTCGGCTGAAGAGCGGATTAAACTCGTTGTACGAAAGGGCCGACGGCCCGGCGCCGCTGAGGATGTAACTGTTGGCCTCGGCGAGATGGGGTTGTAGCGGCATGACGTTGAGCGGCTGCAGAAGCTGGGCCTGGAGCAGTTCACTGACCCTGCCTATCTCATGCCGGGGCAGCCTGGAGTAGGAGTCTGCCAGCAGCCGATGGGCCGAGTAGTCGGCGGGGTCGGCGCTGAGGGCCCGCCAGCCCTCGGCCAGGGCGAGCTGCTGAAAGCCGAGGTCGCTGTAGATGCGCGCAAGGCTGGCGCTTCGCGCGGCGTGATCATTGTCGAGCAGCAGGCGCGAGCGGTAGACGGCGCGGTTGTCGTTGAGTTCTATCGCCTTTTGCAGGTCGTGCAGCGCCTCGACTGGCCGGTTCTGCGTCTGCTTTTGAATAGCGCTGTAATAGTAGGGCGTGGGGTCGTTGGGGTCGCGCTCAATGGCCATTTCGTACTGCTCACCCGCAACCTTGTCGCGCTTCTCCTCATAGTAGGCCTTGCCGAGATAGCTGCGGATTATGGGATCGGCCGGGTCGAGGGTAACGGCCACTTCGATCTCGCGCCTCCCCTCTTCGAGCTTCCCTTCCCGAATGAGCGCCAACCCCATGCCTAACCTGGGCAGCGGGTCGGCCGGGTCGAGAGCCGCTGCCTTGCTAAAGGCGGCTTTCGCGTCACCGGTCTTTACCTGGGCGAGGTAGGCGTAGCCCAGCACCGATTGCGTCCGTGCAAGGTTGGGGTCAAGCTCGGCGGCCTTTGCGGCTGCCTTCATTGCCTCATCTCTGTCGCCAAAGGAAAGGTGAATCTCCGAAAGCCGCGCCCAGGCAAGGGCATTATTGGGCTCTGCACTCACCGCGGATTGCAGACTGACCAGCGCCCCTTTGAGGTCGTTGTCGGCCTGCTTTACATACGACAGGGCAATGAGGGCCGCCGCTGAATTGGGGGCGGCATCGACGGCGCGTTTTGCGAGGGTAGTTGCCTTCTCTTTTTCGTTTTGTGTCAGCGCTATGATCGACTGCCAGGACAGGGCATGACTGTTTTGAGGTTCTCGGCCCAGAACCTTCTCCAGCTCCCCCTTTGCCTCATCGGCACGGCCAACGGCCAGAAGCTCCGCGATCTGCCTTTGCCAGCCTTCCGTAAAGGGGAGCGGCGGATAGTGAAGGGTCCACTGCACGGCATCCATCGGCCGGGCCACGGCGTGAATTTCCGGAGCCTTGCCCGACTCGGCCACGGCGGTCTGGTTGCCGGCCAGCAGGATACTGCCCGCATTGTTGGAGGCCCGTACCTTGCCCTCCATGACGGAGAGGAGGGTCGAGGTGTCATTCACGGCGACGAGGAACTCGGTGCCCTCAATGCCCGCATTGAGGAAGGGGGTGTTGACCTTGAAGCCCTTGGGCGTACGGCTGAGGAAATAGGCCTTGCCCTTGAGGATGTCGTACCAGGTTGTTTTCTCCTTCTCCGAGGCTGAGAAGGTAATTGTTGTACCCTGGTCGAGACGCAGGACCGTTTCATTGGAAAGGATTATGGCCGCGCGGCTTTTTTCAAGGACATGGACAGAGTCGCCGGCACAAAAGGTGTCGCTTGGCTTGACCGGCTGCCAGCTTGTTTGCCCGGAACGTTTTGCCTCTACCGTCCCCTGGATGGAGTCGACTTTGGCGGCCCATGGGCTGCAATCAGCGGCAAATGACGGGAGGGTGGCAAGACACAATACAAAAAAGAGCAGGCAGGAATACATCGGGAAAACCAAAGAAGGCATGCGTTCTTTTCCTAACTCATTTCATATCCAGCCGGATGACGCTGTCCCACCCGGAATGCGGGGGACTTTCCTTATACTCTTCAATTTTCTTTATATAGAAGCCAGCAAGACCTTCATCTCCGTTGGCGGCAATGTACTTTTCGAATATCTCCGCGGCCTCGTCCCAGGACTTCTTCTTGAATGCCGCCAGCCCCCGGGCAAAGATCTCCCCGGCCTTGATCCGGTCATCCCCCGCGTCTTCGACCCGGCAGACCAGCTCGTGAACCCCGAGAGGCAGTGTCTTGCCCGCAAGCAGAAACTCTCCGGCCTCGCGCAGCAGAAACTCGTCGGCAAATCCGGCGACGTCGGCGGACACAAGAATAGTTGTTTTCAGCAATTTGTTCAAGCCCTCAATTCGCGTGACGGTGTTGACCATGTCGCCGACCGGGCGATATTCGTAATGGTCCATGGCGCCTATGTTTCCCAGCAGTATCCGGCCAGAATGGACGGCTATGCGCGTGGGGAGATGAATGGGCCCCGACGCATGTTCGTACCGGAAGCGTCTGACTGCCTGATCAACCTCCAGGGCCGCGCTGCAGGCGTTGTTGACGAGGTTGGTGTCGGGCCGGGGCGCGATCCACAGGGAAAGAACCGAGTCGCCAACGGCATTGGAGATGATGCCCCCATATTTCCGAATGGGTTTGAATACCGCTTCGTAGTATTGATTGATGACCTTGCTCAACTCTTCGGCCGACAGCCTTTCGGAAAGCGTCGTGTAGCCGGCGATATCGGTGTAAAGACATACTCCGTAAACCACCCTGCTGTCGGA
>JAOUDF010000166.1 GCA_029859385.1 Nitrospirota bacterium | reverse complement strand
TGGGACGCGGCCCACATTCCGTAGCTGAAGGATACAAAGAGCGCCAGCATGATACCGATGACGCCGACCCGGGGGATTATCTGCTCAAGGTTGGGGATGCCGGTCATGTTGATGAACTGGGGCGGAAGGCCCGCTGACCGGTAGCGCAGCGCAACTTGCAGGTTCAGGTAGATTACAAGAAAAGTAAGAATGCCCGTGCCGAACCCGACTGCAAGTTCACTGGTGAGGATGGTGGTGAAGACCTCCCGCTGGTTCAGTTCGAGGAACCAGAGCCAGTCGATATAGAGGTTGAGCGTGCGTCCTCCAAAGGGGAGGATGATGAATACCAGAAGAAAGACGAAAAGCATGATCCTGTTTATGGGCATTTTTGATGAGTCCTTTGTGGGAGGATAAGTGTGAAAGAACTTCTAAAATAAGTGGGTCATCCGGAGTTGTCAACAGAAACCGGTACGGTCTATCTTTGTTCCGCCCTGGTGGTGACCTCCTCCCGGACGTTTTGCCGACTGAATATCACGCCACCTTTAGAACCCGCGAGGCGCTTTCCCCGTAATATATTAGAGCACGGAGATCAAGGGCCGCCAAGGTCTCAACCTAATGCGCTCCATATTCAGTCGGCAAAACGTCCGGGAGGAGGTCACCACCGGGGCGGGATTTATTGACAGCCCTTGCCGTGAAAGGTATGGTATCTCCCCGTAACTGCTATTCACTTTCTTTGCAGAGGTGCATCAAATGTCCCGATCCTATCGATTTGCCACCGCCATCGGCAGTCTTCCTGTTACCGACAGCGAAGCTGCCTGCGATATCGTTCTTAATAGTATTCCCTCTTCTCCTGGCTGGCCCCAGTTACCCAATCGGGCCTTTGAGGAGGGGATGTACCAGCAGTTTCTTGAAGGCATTCCCGGCGTGGTGTTCGACCGCGAAAAGAACAGGATTTCCTTCGATACGGTGACCGACCGCGAGGGCCGGCTGCTCAAATTCTTTGAGCGGTATGTGGCCGATAACCCCGATGACTTTGCCCTCAGCGAGAAATTTGCCGCCGGGTTCTATACCTTTGTCCGCAGGTTGGAGAAGGGGCTGCCGGCGGGGCTGCGCTATCTCAAGGGGCATGTCACCGGACCCATCAGCTACGGCCTCGGACTGACCGACCAGGACAAAAAACTCATCCTCTACGATCCGGAGTTCATCGATGCCATCATCAAGGGCGTGACGATGAATGCCCGCTGGCAGGTGCGGCAACTCAAGCGGTTCCATCCCGATGTAATCATCTTCATCGACGAGCCGTACCTCGTCTCCTTTGGCTCGGCATATGTGAGCCTCAGCCGGGAGGACGTCATCCGGATGATGAACGAGGTGGTGGCGGGAATCCATGCAGAGGGTGCCCTGGCGGGGATGCACTGCTGCGGCAACACCGACTGGTCGCTGGTGGCGTCTACCGACCTGGACATCATCAACTTCGACGCCTACAACTTCAGCCATACCATCGCCCTCTACCCCGAGGCCATTGGCGCGTTTCTGGCGAGGGGCGGCGTCCTCGCCTGGGGAATTGTACCGACTGCCGAAGAGGTGATGCAGGAGGACGCCGACAGTCTCTTTGCGAGACTTGAAGAAGGGGTGGCGCGACTCATTGCCGAAGGACTCCCTGAAGCGCAGGTACGCGATCAGCTCATCATCACCCCCAGCTGCGGCACCGGCAGCCTCACCGTGTCGCAGGCCGAGCAGGTCTTCCGGCTCTTGCGGGAGGTGGCGGAGCGTCTGCAGGTTGTGGTAAGTTAGTACTATTAACGCCATTCTCCTGGAGGACTGAATATGACCCTTCATGAAACCTTCATAGAGACCTGCGAAAAACTGGCGGACAAGCCCGCCTACAGGGATGAAGAGCGGACGATCACCTTCAGTCAGGCCCTGGAGCAGGCGACCCTCATCTGCGGCTATTTCCGGTACAAGGGGGGCGACGAGCAGAATGTCGCCATCCTCATGCCGGGGATCCCCGAGTTTGCCATTTGCTTCTACGGCCTGCTCAAGGCGGGGAAGACGGTGGTCCCCATCAATCCGCTGCTCCAGCCTTCCGAGATGGTCAACATTCTGGCCGATGCGGGGGTGAAGACCGTTCTTTCGGTAAGCCCGCTCAGGAAGCTGGGCGAGGCCATCGAAAGTGCGTCCGACGTGACGGTAGCCTATATCGACGAGGCGGCGGCACAGGTCTCTTTTCTTCAGAAAAAGGCGCTCGTCACCCTGGGGAAATCGTTGCCGGACGGCGTGGAGGAAGACAGCACGGCGGTCATCCTCTATACCTCGGGGACGGTGGGAAACCCGAAGGGGGTTGTGCTCAGCCACGGCAACCTCCTCTCCAACGCCAACTCGGCGGACAGGATATTCAAGATATCCGAAAACGACACGATCCTCTGTGTGCTTCCACTATTCCACTCCTTCGCCCTTACCTGCATCCTGATACTGGCGACCCTTTCCGGCGCCCGGGTCGTCTTCCTCCCCCGGTTTCACCCGAAAAAGGTAATGGAATTGATCGCCCGGGATCAAGTGACCTTCTTCATGGGGGTACCATCAATGTACGGCGTAATGGCGCGTCAGAACTATGCGGAAGGAATGGACATCTCCTCCATTCGCATGTGGATATCGGGCGGCGCTGCCCTCCCCATGGCGGTGGCGGAAGGGTTCCGACGGGTCTACGGCAAGTACCCGCTTCAAGGGTACGGCCTCACCGAAACCTCTCCGGTGGTTGCCCTCCCGTTCTTTGGCGATGCGGAGAAGCCGGAGTCGGTAGGGAAGGTCCTGCCCGGCGTCCGGGTGAAGATTGTGGGCGATGACGGCGTCGAACTACCCGAGGGGGCAACGGGCGAGATCATGGTCAATGGGCCCAACGTCATGCAGGGGTATTACAACAATCCGACGGCAACAGCGGAGGTACTCCAACCCGACGGCTGGCTTCTGACCGGAGATTGGGGCAAGCTCGATGAAGAGGGTTTCCTCCATATCTGCGGCCGGAAGAAGGACATCATCATCTCGGCGGGCGAGAACATCTATCCGGTCGAGATAGAGGAGGTCATCCTGGCTTCGGGCAAGGCCGCGGAAGTTGCGGTCACGGCGATGCCCGACGACATGCGGGGCGAGGTCCCCGTGGCCTATGTGGTGGCCGCCGAAGAGGGGGCCGACGAGGCTGCGCTGGAAAAGGTTTTGCGGGACCTTTGCCGGGAGCGACTGGCGGCGTTCAAGGTGCCGAAGGAGTTCCGATTCCGTAAGGAACTGCCCAAGGGGGCGACGGGGAAGGTCCTGAAAAGGAAGCTTGCGTGATACGGAGGTGCGTGATGAAAAAACTGATTCTACCGGCATTGCTGGGGGCGATAATGATGCTTTCCACCGGCTGCGCCACCCAGGTGACCATGCAGCCGATCCATCAGCCCTTGTCCTTCAACCAGGAGGGGGTGACCATCGAGGTAGTGGGTGTGGGGCACACAAAGGAGTGGACCGAGGTGGAGGTTGCCGTTGCCAATGCCACCGACCAGCAGGTGCAGATAAAGGACAGGGAGATTTATGTGAGGAACGAGAAAGGCTACTATATCGTTCCCTACCAGGACTACGAGATTAACCAGAAGATATACAGCCGCACAGGCAAATACATGAACCCGCTCACCCTGGGCGCCCTGGGTGCGGTGATCACGGCCATTGTTTTGCCGCAATCCCATGACCGGGAGACCGCCGCGCGTATTGCCGGCGCACTTCTCCTGGGGGCCATCGGCAAGGAGGTCGGGGAGCGCCAGGCGGCCGAATCGGAACAGGTCAAGAAGGGTGACACCATCTTCCGAAACTACACCATTCCACCCAATCTGAAGCTGGGCGGCAAGGTCTATTTCCCGCCCATGGATAAGGCAACGGGGCTGAAGATGCTTCTCTACGTGTCAGGCAGGCCGACGATGTTTGAGCTTGAGATAAAAGACGAAGTCCCCCCGGCCATTCAAAAGACCGGTACTACTGAGCAATAACGGGAGAGGGGATGGCGGAAGGAAGGTTTTCGTACCGGTTTGTCAAAAAGCTGCTCTACCTCTTTCTTCGCCTCTACTGCCGGGTTGAATATGCGGGCCGGGAGAATATCCCGGTCTCAGGTCCACTGGTTGTTGCCGGCAATCACTCCAGCTATTTCGACCCCTTTTTCATCTCGGTAGGGATGCGCCGTGTCGTCCGTTACATGGCCATAGAGCGGTTCTTCCGGATGCCGGTGATCGGCTGGTGCATGCGCATATTCGGGGCCTTCCCGGTCTACCAGCAGGGGGTGGACAAGGAGGCGGTGGCGACGGCCATCGATATTCTCGAAAAAGGGGGAACCTTTGGTATTTTTCCCGAAGGGGGACTCAGCCTCGACGGGAAGATACGGTCGCCCAAGCTGGGGATGGCCATGATAGCAGCCACTGTCGGGGTGCCGATCCTTCCTGTCACCATTTCAGGATCGTTCACCGTATTCCCCAAGGGGAAGCTGTTTCCCCGCCCGCGCAAGGTTCGGGTCACGTTCCACCCGCCGGTCAATGCCGCCAAAGGGTCGGACAAGAAGGAACTGCGGGATATCTCCCATCATGTCATGGAGCGAATCAGGGAAGGGTACGAAGTCGACCTGAAGGGTTAAGCCCGTGCACTAGACCACTCGCGCTTCCGACTCAACCTCTTCTCTTTCCTCACCCTCCGCTGAATAGAGCACCTCGGCGACCTTGTGATAGACATCTTCCGTCACCACCCCCTGGCGTACCAGCGATCTGAGCGATTTCCTCGTAAGACGGCTCTCGTAGAGCTGTTTTCCGCCGGTGGGGTCCAATGACGCGATCGGTGAATCATAGGGATCAGTGAGGATTGCCGCCATCCGTTCCAGCGATTCCTGATGAAACCGCTCCATCTCCTCCTTCGGGAGCGGCGTGGTGGAGTAGCTGGTGAAAAACGACGTCATGAGCTCCCACTGCCGCAACTTGGAAAGGTAGAGGAGGCTGGTAAAAACGCGTCGGTTGGTCTTGTAGGAGAAGATGGCCCGGGTGAGGGTGCGCTCCAGCAGGGGGTCGTGATACTCCTTGACATCGGTACCCAGTTCCTCAGCGATCCGCCGGTATCGTTTGTCGATAAGGGCGTCGGCCCGCATCTCCCAGAATGAATGCCCGAAATTCTTCGTCTTTGAGGCGATCAACAGATACTTCGGTATGAAATGATTATGCGCCACGGTGTCGGCCGCCAGATGGGCGAGATAGCCGTAGGCAAAGGCCCTCTGGCGGTCGTCTTCGGCATTCTCCAGAAACTGGCGGGCCACGGTCCAGTTGTGACAGTGAAGCTCAAAGGCCACCAGTTGCTTGCCGATGATGATGTCGGCGCTGACATTGCCGTAGAGGAAATCCGCCCGGTGGTTCTTCAAAAGAAGATAAAGGGCGCCGGGGAGCATGGCATGCTTCCAGAGT
>JAOUDF010000165.1 GCA_029859385.1 Nitrospirota bacterium | reverse complement strand
AGCCGCGCCACCAGCAGGGAGATGTGTCTCGAATCGATGCACCGATGGGCCCAGCTCAAGGGGATCACTGTCCTTGGGACCGGTGATTTTACCCATCCCGCGTGGTTTAACGAACTGAAAAACAAGCTCGAACCGGCGGAACCGGGGCTCTTCAGGCTGAAGAAAGAGCTGGCTGCGACAGCCGATACCGACGTCCCAGAATCGTGCCGGGCCGAAGTCCGTTTCATGCTCTCGGCGGAGGTGAGCTGCATCTATCGCCGCGCCGACAAAACCCGCAAGGTGCACCACCTCCTCTACGCGCCGGATCTCGACGCTGCCGCCCGGATCAATGCCGACCTGGCAAGGATAGGCAACATCGCCTCCGACGGCAGGCCCATCCTGGGGCTCGACAGCGTCAGGCTCCTTCAGTTTGTCCTCGCCGCATCGCCCGATGCCCACCTGATTCCGGCCCATGCATGGACCCCGCATTTTTCCATATTTGGTTCGGCATCGGGGTTCGACTCGATGGACGAGTGCTTCGGCGACCTTGCCCCGCATATCTTCGCCATAGAGACGGGGCTGTCGTCGGACCCGCCCATGAACCGGCGTCTGTCGGCCCTCGACGGCATCGCCCTCATCTCCAACTCCGATGCCCACTCCCCGATGAAGCTGGGACGGGAGGCGAATCTGTTCAACACCGACCTGTCCTACCGTGCCATCTTCGATGCCATCAAAGCCAACGACCCGGCGCGTTTTACCGGCACCATCGAGTTCTTCCCCGAAGAGGGCAAGTACCACATGGACGGCCACCGCGCCTGCAACATGCGGCTGGCCCCCACTGAAACCATCCGCAACAACGGCCTCTGCCCGTCGTGCGGCAAACCGGTCACCGTGGGGGTCATGCACCGGGTCGAAAAGCTGGCCGACCGGCCGGAAGGCAAACAACCAGCGGGCCTTCTCAGGCACCGGCCAGCCGTGCCGCTCACGGAGATCATTTCGGAAGTACTTGATGTCGGCGAGTCTTCGAAGGCGGTAGCAAAGGAGTACGCAAAACTTCTTGCCACCTTCGGCAATGAATTTGCTATTCTTCTGGAAATTCCTCTTGCCGATATAAGCAAGGGAGGCTTCCCTCTCATCGCTGACGCCATTGGCAAGATGCGGAAAGGGGAAGTCGAGGTCGATCCGGGGTACGATGGCGTATTCGGCAGGGTAAGGGTAAAACCGTGAGCATAATAAACGCCTTCAGCGTCGACGTGGAAGACTACTACATGGTATCGGCCTATGCCGACGTGGTGAAGCTCGACGAATGGGAGCGCCACGAAAGCCGCGTAGAGGCAAACACCCGGCGGGTCATGGACCTGCTGGACGAATACGGAATCAAGGCCACCTTCTTCACCCTGGGCTGGGTAGCGGAACGACATCCGGCGCTAATCCGCGCCATCCGCGACGCAGGGCACGAGGTGGCATCCCACGGCTACGACCACCAGCTCATCTACAATATGACCCCCGACCAGTTCCGCGAGGATACCCGAAAGACAAAGAAGATTCTCGAAGACGCCTCCGGCGGGCCGATCTATGGCTACCGGGCACCCAGTTATTCCATCGTGGAGCGAAGCCTCTGGGCGTTAGACGTGCTCATCGAGGAAGGGTTTACCTACGATTCGAGCATCTTCCCCATCCGCCATGATCGCTATGGGATGCCAAACGCTGACAGGTTCGCGCATACCATAAAAAGGAAGGCAGGCTCGATCATCGAGTTCCCCCCCTCCACCTGGCGGCTCGGCGGGACCAACCTCCCCATGGCCGGCGGCGGCTATCTGCGGCTCCTGCCGCTCCTCTTCACCCGAAGCGCGATCAGGAGCATCAACAGCCGGGAGCAGAAACCCGTCATCTTCTATATCCATCCGTGGGAGGTAGACCCCGAACAGCCAAGGCTCGAAGGGAGCCGTCTGTCGAAGTTCCGGCACTACACCAACCTCGACACCACCATTCCCAAGCTGAAGGAACTCTTCACTGAGTTCCGGTTCGGGCCGATCCGCGACCTGATGGTTTAACCGGGCCAATCAACCTCCGCTTTACACCGGGCCTCGCAAGCCGTAGACTATCCGAATGGGAAAATTCAAACTAACCTCCGACTTCAAACCCGCCGGCGACCAGCCGAAGGCTATCGAGCAACTGGTAAAGGGCATTCAGCAGGACGAAAAACACCAGGTCCTCCTCGGCGTCACCGGTTCGGGCAAGACCTTCACCATGGCCAACGTAATCCAGGCCGTGCAGAAGCCCACGCTGGTCATTGCCCATAACAAGACGCTGGCAGCGCAGCTCTATAACGAGTTCAAGCTTTTCTTCCCCGAAAATGCCGTGGAGTTCTTCGTCTCCTACTACGACTACTACCAGCCCGAGGCCTACCTCCCCTCCACCGATACCTATATCGAGAAGGACTCGATGATCAACGAAGAGATCGACCGGATGCGCCATGCGGCCACCTACGCCCTTTTCCAGCGCAACGACGTGGTCATCATCGCCTCGGTCTCCTGCATTTACGGCCTTGGCTCGCCGGAGGCCTACGAAGGGATGCTGCTTTACCTTGAAACGGGAATGAAGGTCGATCGGCAGGAGATCCTGCGCAAACTGGTGGATATCCTCTACGAGCGCAACGAGATCGACTTCCACCGGGGGACGTTCCGGACCAGGGGTGACGTTATCGACATTTTCCCCACTTACTCCGAGAAAATAGCGGTAAGGATCGAGCTTTTTGGCGACGAAATCGACTCAATCAGCGAGTTCGACCCACTTACCGGGAAATCCCTTGGCAAAATCCCCAAGGTTGCCGTCTACCCCGGCAGCCATTATGTCGTCCCCCCCGACCGACAGAAAGAGGCCATTGCATCGATTCAGGACGAGCTTCGGGAGCGGATTCAGTGGTTCCGCCGCGAGGGGAAGCTGCTGGAGGCGCAGAGGATCGAGCAGCGTACCATGTTTGATATCGAGATGATTGAGGAGATAGGCCACTGCAAGGGGATCGAGAACTATTCGCGCCACCTCACGGGCCGCCTGCCGGGGCAGCCACCGCCGACCCTCATCGACTACTTCCCTAAAGGCTCGCTCTTTATCATTGACGAGAGCCACGCCACCATCCCGCAGATCGGCGGCATGTTCCACGGCGACATGTCGCGTAAGAAGAACCTTGTGGAATATGGCTTCCGGCTGCCCTCGGCGCTGGACAACCGGCCGCTCAACTTTGCCGAGTTCGAGGCCCACGTGCCCCAGGCGGTCTATGTTTCGGCGACCCCCGGGCCCTACGAGCTGAAGCAGAGCGAGGGCATCGTCGTGGAGCAGGTGATCCGCCCCACCGGGCTCATGGACCCGGAGATCGACGTGCGGCCGGTGAAGGGACAGGTGGACGACCTGCTCCACGAGATAAGGGAGCGGGCGGAGAAGAAGGAGCGGGTGCTGGTGACCACCCTCACCAAGAAGATGGCAGAGGACCTTACGGAATATTACGAGGAGCTGGGAGTACGGGTGAAATACCTCCACTCGGACATCGACACCCTGGAGCGGGCCGAGATCATCCGCGACCTGCGGATGGGCAAGTTCGACGTGCTGGTGGGCATCAACCTGCTGCGCGAGGGGCTGGACATCCCCGAGGTGAGCCTTGTGGCGATTCTCGATGCCGATCGGGAGGGGTTCCTCCGCTCCGAGCGCTCGCTTATCCAGACATCGGGCCGTGCCGCGCGCAACGTGGGCGGCAGGGTTATCATGTATGCCGACACCATTACCGGTTCCATGCAGGCGGCCATTAGCGAAACCAACCGTCGCCGCGCCATTCAGGGGGCATACAATAAAGAGCACGGCATTACGCCGCAGAGCATCAAGAAGGAGATCCACGAGCTGCTGCACACGGTGTATGAAGCTGACTACTACACCGTGCCCACGGTGGAAGAGGCCAAGGCCGGCTACCTCGATGCGCGACAGATCGAACAGATGGTCAAGCAGCTGGAGAAAGAGATGAAGGCTGCGGCGAAGGACCTGGAATTCGAGAAGGCCGCGGAGCTTAGGGACAGGGTGAGAGAGTTGAGGGAACTGGAGCTGACATTGGGAATTAGTGGGGGCATGAAGACTTAAATTCTGGCACCTTGAAATAGAAGGCTTTTCTCATAAAGATTTTTCTTCATCCTGCCGAAACAGGAGCAATAGTTCCTGTTGCATATCTGCCTTGAAGATACTGCTTTTTCTATTTCCTCATTGACTGCCGTCGGACTTATGATCTGACGCGGGAGGGTTCGGCAATGCTCGCATTCAAGAAAAACATGGGTAGCATAGATCGGGTCATCCGATTTCTTGTCGGCGTCATACTGATCGCGGTTGGCTTTTTCAAGCAGGAAGTTATCGGCGATACACTCTATGCCATACTTCTTGGCATTTTCGGCATCATCAACCTGGGCTCTTCTTTCATGAGCTACTGTCCCTTCTATCACCTGGCAGATGTAGACACCACAAAGACCAAACAAGACTCTCTATGAAACTGCGGACACGCCTTTTATCCGCCTTTGTCGCCAGCTCGTTCCTGCTCGTGATGTTATGCGGCATCCTCGCCTACCGGATCGCCAAAAACATCATGGAAAACCATGAATCAACCCTGACCCACAACCTGGCCACCGATATGGCCGACCTGATATCCCCCCCATCTTCGGGCTCAAGCCCCAATCTCGAGGCGTTACAGGACGCCTATTATCCGCTCCGTTTTTGGGGGCAACTCGTCATCATTGAAGGCAAAGAGGGCATACTTTATACCCTTCCGACCCACTCCGACCTGCTTCAGCTCGCCATGGAAAATCCGCTCAAGACGGCACTCCCGGAAAGAGTTCTCAAGCAGGGTCAGTTTAAGAATGACGGACTGGAATATCTCTGGGCGACCGTCCCCATTAAGAATACGGCTTACATGCTCACCGTGATTCGTCCACTGCAAGAGGACAAGGACGGGACTTTCAAGGCAATCATAACCAGACTTATCGTTACATCAATCATCATCTTCTGGCTCTCCGCGTGGGGCGCGCTGATCGTTTCCTCGTGGATAGCGGCACGGCTCAACAAACAGAACGAGGCAATCCTCTACCAGGCGCTCCATGACAGCCTTACAGGGCTCCCCAACCGCACGTCTCTTTTCCGGGAGCTGGGAGCGGCCATCGAAAACAGAAAAAACCAGAACAGGTTTATTGCTGTCTATGTGTTGGACCTGGACAGGTTCAAGGAGATAAACGACACCATCGGGCACGGATGGGGCGATGAACTTCTCAAGCAGATGGCAGGCCGGCTCACCGCCATTTCCAATGACGGCAACACCATTGCCCGGCTTGGCGGCGATGAATTTGCTATTCTGCATGTCTCGGAGAAGCGTGAGGATATCCTGACATTTCTCAACGAAATCGCCAGAAAAATGGATGAACCGTTTCTGCTGAACGAAATCGACCTCCACATTAACGCCA
>JAOUDF010000164.1 GCA_029859385.1 Nitrospirota bacterium | reverse complement strand
ACATGAAGTGCCTGGCGTACCCCCGACCAAAGACGCGCAGGACCCAGTGTTCGAAGCTCTCCTCGGGATCTGCAGCTGTCCTGGCCCCGTCGTCGGCTGACTTTATCCACGCCTCCCGGGCCTCGAAGTAGCCCATGAGGCATTCCTTTATCACCTCCGGCGGCAGACCGAAGGTGTTGGCCTGGAATGGATACGGTGTGTAGACGCCATGGGAGAATATCCAGGCGCTGCGCGACCAGGTGGCGAAGGCATCGGGCAGCAGTTCGGTGATAAGTTGCTTTGTGTAGTCGTTGCGCAGATGAAGCAGGTGGCCGGTGTAATCGAAGTGGAATCCTCCGGCTTGGCGCGTACGGCAAAGGCCGCCGGGACGCTCTTCACGCTCGAAGACGACGTAATCCTTTACAAGGTGGTATGCGGTGCTGAGGCCGGCAAGGCCGGCGCCGAGAATGAGTATCACTAAACTTCCACTCCCCTTTGCTTGAGAACACGACGGTAGAGCTCTTCGGTCTTTCGGACGGTGAGGCGGATATCGAAATGCTTCATTGCCCTCTCTCGTCCCTTCTCACCCATGAGCCGGGCCTGTTCCGGGTTGCTCAGCATGGCAAGAATCGCCTGTTGAAGTGCCGGGGCATCCGACGGCGGCACGATGACGCCGGTCTCCCCTTCCACCATCAGTTCGGAGACGCCCCCTACCCGCGTGGCCACCACGGGCCTGCCGGTGGCCATGGCCTCAAGCACGGCGTTGGGCATCCCCTCCCACAGCGACGGCAGCACAAAGACTTCGGTCCGAGCCAGGATTGCCGGGATATCACGTCTGAGCCCCGGAAAGAGGACCCGCTGTTCGATACCCATCTCCCGGGCCATTGTCTTCAGGGGCTCCAGCTCCTCCCCCTCACCCACCACCAGCAGCCGTGCCTCAGGGACGGTATCCAGTACTCCTTTGAATGCCTGGAGCAGGACGGGAAGCCCCTTCTGCCGGTTGAGACGTCCGACGGTGGTCAATACCCTGTCACCCGGCTGGATCCCCAGCTGCCCGGCCAACGCCGCGTCGGGCGTTGTAATGTCAAAGGGCGTCATGTCGATGCCGTTGACGATGGTGGTTATCTTTTCGGGTTTCAGCTTCGATTTCTGAATGGTGAAGTCGCGGACCTCGTCGGAAACGGCGGTGTAGTGGTCGACCATGAAGGAGGTCTTGCCGTCGCAGGTGTGATGGTACCCCTTCTCCACCTCCTGGACCCTGATTGATGAAACGACCGGGACATCCTGCACCCAGCCTATGAAACGGCCCACCTGGTTGGCGCGGAAGAGCCAGGTGTGGATAAGGTGAGGCGACAGCGAGACCGTGAGCATGAGCAGACGGTAGATGCTCCGCATGGTCACCCCCATGCCGCGTATGCCGCCGACATCGGGCATGTCGAGGGAGAAGATAGCAATGCCCTCATTCTTCAGCATCTCACCGATGCCGCCAAGGGGTTTGAGGGAGCAGACAAAGGGCTCGAAGCGGTCCTTGTCGAGCCGGTTGACCAGCTCGTAGAGCTGCTTTTCAGCGCCCCCGATGCCGCTGCTGGTGATGACGTAGAGGATTCTGGTCTTGTCGCTGGTTTTACTCATTACTTGTCTAGTCTATCCTCTTTTTCGCGACGAGAAAAAAACCGGTAACACTCAGGTCTTCATCCGAAAGTGCCTGGAATTCCCCGGCAAACCGGTCCCTGACCGAACGGACAGAGGCAATCGCCTGTTCCCTGGCCTCGCCGGCAATGTCATTATAGAGACAATGCGGCATTATGTCTCCCACTGAAGCAAGTCGTGTGACAAATATGGAGACCTGAAGTCCGCACTTTTCAAGGGTATCACGATACCGGTTCACCAGTACCCTGTTTGGCCGTCCCGATGCGCGGGTCATGCGGCTAAATAGCGCCGAAGGGATCTGCAGAAACCGCTGCTCATGAAAATAGCCCGAATACATGCCGTGGTCGCGAAGGTCCACCTTGTGCAGCATCATCCCGCCCGGCGCCAATGACTTCGCCATGTCCTTGAGTGCCGAAACCGGGTCGTAGAGATGCTCCATCACTGCCCTGGAAACAATGAAATCGTAAGGGCCGTGAGTGCGAAAGAACTCTTCCGCGGCAGCTGACTTCCCATAATGACGCTGCACGCCTCTGAAACCGGCCTCGGGCAGCACGGTAGTCCCGTCCATGCAATGCCCGGCAATGACGGGATATTTTCCGGCCAGTTCCCGGTAGATTGCCGACTGCTGACTCTCGTCGCGGATGGAGTAGAACCGGTCGACAAGGTCGACTCCGCTACAGCCGTCGTTGATAAAAAGGAGGGCGACTCCACTGTTGTCGCCGGGCCCCAGTTCGACAACCCGCCCATGAAAGGCCTTTACGCCTGAATATCTTTTGTAGTCGCCGAACACTTCCTCGATGTACTCGAGGGAACTTCCCAGGTCCCTGCCTGAATGGATGGTGCCCGACCTGGTCTTTATGCGACCGGTCTTCTCAAGCAGCTCCGCAAGGCAGTCGGTCAGGGTGTAATACGCCGATGCCGCAAGGAAAGACCTTTTTATGAGGCGCTCTGCTCCTTCCCGTAGCGCTGCCAAAGTTCAACCCCTTTCACGGAGCCCCACCAACCCTCGGTACAGCTCGAGATAACGGTCGGTAACGGCCCCCATCGAATAATTCGCTTCCATCGACTTCCTCCCCTGTAGACCCATGGCCGATGCCGCTGCACGGTCTTCAAGGGCCCCGATGATTGCATTGGCAAGAGGCGCGGCCTGGGCCGGTTCCACAAGGTGCCCGTTGATGCCGTCGAGAACTGCGTCCTCGTTGCCGCCCACCCGGCTGGCCACCACCGGCAGACCGCACGCCATTGCCTCCAGCAGCGCATTGGAGAGCCCCTCCGCCAGCGACGGAAGGACGAAGAGGTCGACAGCCTGGTAATAGTTTTTGAGCACTTCCGGCTCAAGCTGGCCGGTAAAACGAAGGGAGGATGCAACGCCGAGCTCCTCTGCCTCGTCCGTGAGTTGCGTTTGGAGATCACCGCTTCCGGCGATTATCAGCAGGGCTTCGGGCTGCCTGAGCAGCACCTCTTTCCAGGCGTCCAGCAAAAACTCCAACCCTTTCTGGGGAGCAAGCCGTCCGGAAAAGAGGGTGGTCGGCCTGCTATCGAGCCCCAGCTGCTGACGCATCTTTTCACGCTCTGACGCTGACAACGGTTTGTAAGAGTTTGTGTCGACACCGTTAGGTATAAGGTGCGTACGGGAAGGATCGAAGCCCTCGGCGGTGACCTCTTCCTGCATCTCACGGCTGGTACAGACAAAGGCGTCGATCCTGTTCTTGAGAAAATCGAGCTTCCACTGCCCCCCCGGTTTCTTCTTTGACGTGCCGACATCACCGAACTCGCGTGTGGCCCCGAACTTCAACACCGTCGGCACCCCGAGCTGTGGGGCAAGATATCCGGCGAGAATGGCGTGGGATGATGCCAGGTGGAGGTGGTAGATATCGAATTGATCGCGTTCCTGCAGGAGGACGGCCCTGAGCGAACAGAGGAATGCCGCCGATGCCACGGCGCCCGACCCGGGAACCCACAGGCGCCGAACCGTAACCCCCCTGTCCTCTTCGTGAAGCGGCAGGCCGGGAAAGGCCCTGGTCAATACGGTGACCTTTGCCCCCCTCTCGGCCAGTGATTCGGCGAGACGCTTTGCCTGGGCCTCGGTGCCGCCCGAAAGAGGCGGATAACGGGCGATGATGAAGCTGATTTTAAAATCTTTTCCTGCCTGTATTGGGGGAGGTACCATCAGGTATCACCATCGATGAACATTCTATGCCACAATTCAAGCATGAGCAGGGTCCAGATCCTATAGCAGTTGTCTTTCCTCTTACTCATATGGTCCTTCACCAACGTCTCAACATAGCTGCGATTGAAATAGCCGCGCTTGATACTGCGGTCACTCAGTAGAGCATCGCGAACCATATCCTTCAATTCTCCCCTTATCCATCGCTCTATGGGAACGCCAAACCCCATCTTCTTCCTGTAGAGGATCTCCGCTGGAAGAAGATCAGAAAAAGCCCTCTTCAAAATATACTTCTGAGTCAAACCGCGCATCTTCATATTAGGCGGTAGAGAAGCCGCGAATTCAACCAGGTGATGATCCAGAAAAGGAGCGCGTGTTTCCAGAGAGTTGCCCATTCCCGCAATGTCAACTTTTACAAGAATGTTATCCGGAAGATACGACATGGTATCGGCATAGAGCGTCTTCTCTGTGAAGTTTGTGGCATCGGTAATCCCGTACCAGTGTTCCAGCAATTTAATGGAGTCAACAGAGGCCATGTCAGTTCTGAATGCCTCGCTGTAGAGTTCCTCTTTCATCATGTTGTCAAAGGCGCCTATGAACTTTATATATTGCCGCTGTCGATTGCTCTCCACGGACGTTATGAAACGTTTTGCCCGTCGTATAAAACTTTTCTGGGAATCGCGGTAAGGGAGCTTTTCGGCTAATGGTCTTAGGAGTCCTTCTCTAACGGCTTTGGGCAACCGATAGTACCAGGAAGAGAACAGGTCTGCTTTGTAACGTTGATACCCCGCATAAGATTCATCTCCACCATCGCCGCTCAAGGCAACGGTGACATGTTCCCGGGTTATTTTCGACACGTACCAGGTGGGGATTGCGGATGAATCGGCGAAAGGCTCGTTGTAGTGCCACACAAGTTTAGGTAATACGGAAACCGCATCCGGTTTTACCACGAATTCATGATGGTCCGTTCCATATCTTTTGGCGACTATCCGGGCGAATTCCAGTTCACTAAAATCTTCGTCTTCAAAACCTATTGAAAATGTTTTAACCGGCTGGGACATAATGCGACTCATTATGGCAACTACAGCTGATGAATCTATGCCGCCACTAAGAAAGGCGCCCAGAGGCACGTCACTGATAAGCCTGGCCCTTACCGCATCTTCAAAAGTATGAAGGAATTGATCACAATATTCCCTCTCGGAATCAAGTCTCAACTTTGGTTGATAATGAAGGTCCCAATAACGCTCGATTCTTATGTCACTCTTCTCCCAAATGAGAATATGACCGGCAGGGAGTTTATTGATTCCTGAAAAAGCTGTATGGGGGCTCGGTACGTAGAAGTAAGTCAGGAAGTGATGTAGAGCGGTTTTGTCAACCACCGCCTGTACTGACGGATCTTGCAGTATCGCTTTGATCTCAGAAGCAAATACCAAGCTATCGCTTCGCCTTGCATATACCAGTGGTTTCTTGCCCAGCCTATCTCTGGCAAGTAACAGACGCTGTTTTTTTTCGTCCCAGATGGCAAAGGCAAACATTCCCCTAAGTCGCTTTACACACTCAACACCCTCTTCTTCATAAAGATGAATGATGGTCTCGGTATCGCTATGTGAACGAAAAGTATGCCCGTTCTTTTCAAGCTGGTCTTTGAGCTCAAGAAAATTGTATATCTCGCCATTAAAGACAATCCAGATAGAGCCGTCCTCATTACTCATCGGCTGATG
>JAOUDF010000019.1 GCA_029859385.1 Nitrospirota bacterium | reverse complement strand
TTGCCTTTGCGCGCCCGCTCCCGCCTGCCCCGGCGGGACCGTCTCGATCGGCCTGGCCTTTCGGCCTTCTCTTCGCCTTCCGAAGTTCCCTCGACTTTTTCGCCTTCGGGCTGTTCATCATTCTCTATCTCTTCCATGGATGAGGCGGCAGGCGTTTCATCTTCCGGGATTTGCGTCTCTTCTCCGGCTTCCATCGCGGCTTTCTGCAGGAACAGCTCCATGGCCCCCGTTACTGCCGCTTTTCGCTCCGGCGTCCGATCAACCGAGCGTCTCTCGATAAACTCGGCCCCTTCTCCCAGGCGCTCTGTTTCCAGTACGAACTGGGCAGGAAGAAGCCTCTCGGAGGCCAGCACCGAGATGCGCATGCCGTAGTCGTTTTCCAGTCGGATGATTTCGTGACGCTTCTGGTTGAGCAGATAGAAGGCTACCGCCGAGGGGAGGGTGATCTGGGCGGACCTGAACTCTTTCTTTGCGCCCTGGGCATGCAGCTTTCGAATGGCGCCCAAAGCAGCGGCTTCGGTGGATTTTACCCGGCCCTTGGCTTCGCAGTGAGGGCAGGGAATATAGCTTCCTTCGCTGACGGGCGGCTTGATTCTCTGCCGCGAGAGCTCCATAAGGCCGAACTCCGATATCTTCGCCAGCTGGACCCGGGCCTTGTCGGCCTTGAAGGCGTTCTTCAACGTCTTCTCGACCTCATGACGGTGCTTGCGGTCTTCCATGTCGATGAAATCGATGACCACAAGCCCGCCCATGTCGCGGAGCCTCAGCTGCCGCGCCACCTCTTCGGCGGCCTCCATGTTGGTCTTGAAGGCGGTTTCTTCCACGCCCTTTTCGCTGGTCGATTTCCCCGAGTTGACGTCGATGGCGACCAGGGCTTCGGTCTGGTTGATGACGAGAGACCCGCCCGATTTCAACGGCACTCGCTGGTCGTAGATCTTCTCGATCTGCTCTTCGGTCTGGTACTTGGAGAATATGGGGCGGCGCTCCTGGTAGAGCTTGACGATCTTGGTGTAGCGCGGCATCAGCGCCCTGAAGAAGTCTCGCGTCTTCCTGAAGACATCCTTGTTGTCGATGAGGATTTCATCGATCTCGGTGGTGAAGTAGTCGCGGATCATCCGGGTCACCAGGTCGTATTCCTGGTAGATGAGGCTTGGGGCGGCGACGTCGGCCTCCGAAAACTCGATGGTCTCCCAGAGCTTCATGAGGTAGGCGTAATCGCGGGCGATCTCCTGCTTGGTCCTTCCCATGCCCGCGGTGCGCACGATGACGCCGAACCGGTCGGGGATGTCAAGCCCCTCCAGCAGTTCCTTCATCTTCTTCCGCTGCTCCTCTCCCTCGATCTTCCGGGAGATGCCCGCGGTGTCGCTGCCCGGCATAAGCACGAGATAGCGGCCGGCGAGGGAGATATACGTCGTGAGGCTTGCCCCCTTGTTGTCCCGCTCTCCCTTGACCACCTGCACGAGGAACTCAGTCCCCTTGTGGATGACGTCCTGGATGCGGGGGCGTTTGCTCTTGTCGGCTCCGTCCCGCCATTTGTAGTATTTGTTCTGGATTTCGCCGAAGGGGATGAAGCCGTGGCGGTTGCCGCCGTAGTCGACAAAGGCGGCCTGGAGTCCCGGCTCCACCTTTACCACAAAGGCCTTGTAGATGTTTCCTTTTATCTGTTCCTTGCCAAAGATCTCGATATCCAGTTCCTGAAGGATCCCGTCCTCCAGGATGGCCACCCTGCTTTCCTCGGGATGGCTCGCGTTGATCAGCATTTTTTTGCTCATGTTTCTTCCTTTTTGTTGACGCGCGGGCTAGCCCACGACGTCGAGTTCTCTTACCCGGAGCCTTGCCCCAAGCCCTTCAGCGATGCGGCGACATTCGTCGATGTCGACCGTCGGCAAGGTAAGGGCGGTGGCGACCACCTCGGGTATAAATTCCGTTGCCAGGCGGATGAAGTCCTTCATCGCCTGGTATGCCCCCGTAAAGGCGGGCTGACAATGTTCGATGTACTGTTCCTCCGTGTCGGTGTTGAGGCTCACCGATACACAATCTACAAGCCCCGCCAGCTCGGGCAGGATATTCCGTTTGTGGATCACATTCCCATGGCCGTTGGTGTTGATTCGCACCTTTACGCCGCGTTCCTTTATCCACTTGGCAACCGTCTTGACGACATCCAGCCGCAGCAGCGGCTCGCCGTAGCCGCAGAAGACCACCTCGCGGTAGAGGGTGGGGTCGCCTATGGCCTTAATCAGTTCTTCCGCCGTGGGCTCGTGGGTGAGCCGCAGGTTGTGCCCCTTCACGAAGTCCGTGTAGTAACGGACACAGAAGGTGCAGGTATTGGTACAGCGGTTTGTTACGTTGAGGTAAAGGGAATCGCGGATCCGGTAGGCTATCCGGCCTTCCTTCTCTATGTCGCCGATGCCGAACAGCGTCATGGCGTTGAGCGTGGTAATCCGTGCCACGTCCTGTACGGTTAGCCCCTTTACCTTTGCAATCGTTTCGGCCACGTATTTTACGTACGCCGGTTCATTCCGTTTTCCCCGAAGCGGCTCGGGCGCCAGGTAGGGGGAGTCGGTCTCGATCAAGAGCGACTCGATCGGTATCTCGCTCACCACCCGGCGGTAGTCATCCGATTTTTTAAAGGTCACCGGTCCCGCGATGGAGATGAGAAATCCCATCTCGATGGCATCCTTCGCCATCTTCGCATCCCCCGAAAAGCAGTGGAGTATCCCGCCGTTTTCTCCCGCCTTCTCTTCCCTGAGGATCCGCATGGTGTCATCATGCGCCTCGCGGTCGTGGATGATAACGGGGAGCTTGAACTCCCTGGCCAGCCGAGTCTGTTCGCGAAAGCGGGCCTGCTGCACCTCCATGGGCGAGTAGAGGTAGTGATAGTCCAGGCCGATCTCACCCCAGGCCACTACCTTGGGGTCTTTGGCCAGTTCCCTCAGCTCGTCGTAGGTTGCTTCGGTAATATCCTTGACCTCGTGGGGGTGAATGCCCACCGAGGCATGGACGAAATCGTGCTCGCGGGCCAGCTGCACCGCACCGCGCGACCCGTCGAGGTCCGAGCCTACGCTGATGATATAGAGAAGCCCCTCAGCCCTTGCCCGTTCAAGCACCGCCTCACGGTCGCCATCGAACTGGGTCATCTCCAGGTGGGCATGGGTATCAACAAGCATTCTTCGCGAAACTCCTTCAAAAAACTGGCATAACGGTACAGCAGGAACGGTTTATTGTCAACAAGGAGGACACTCTTGCCGATGCCGGCCCCCCGGGGTAGGGGGTTGAGAAAAAAGTCCATATGATGTATCTAAGAATAAAATGATGAAGCGGTAACCCTTCAGGATTGGATGGAATCATGTTCGAGCTCATACGAAAAGTCATGGAAAGCCCCCGGAAGAAGGGGGAAGAAAATAAGGAAAACAGCGACCCCCAGCTCAAGACCCATATTGCCGCGGGCGTATTGTTGCTTGAAGCTGCCCATGCCGACAACCAATGTACTGAAGAGGAAATGGAGCATGTGGTCGCTACTCTCCGATCGAAGTTCAACCTCACACCGGAATATGCCGAGGAGCTGATTCAGATGGCCCACACGGCTCGGGACAATGCCATGGATCTGTGGCAGTTTACCAACCAGGTGAACCAGCAGTTCTCTGCGGAAGAGAAAGTCGCGATTCTGGAAGATGTCTGGAGGATCATCCATCTCGACGGTCAGCTCGACAAACACGAAGATTACATCGCCCGCAAGCTGGCCAACCTTCTTCATCTTTCCCACAAGCAGTTCATCGACGCCAAGATAAAGGCGCGGCAGCAGGTGCAATAATCACCGCGGTTCAACGGCGACCGGTCTCCCGTGGGTTTTTTACCATTGATATGGGGCGCATTGGGTTGATACCTGGCGGTCTTTGATGGTCTCATTTGTGAACCCAACGTCTATCAGGTTGTCCGAGAGATTAAGGTGGCGCGATATCAACGGTAAAAAACCCACGGGAGACCGGTCGCCGTTGGCTCGGGTTTATCCGAAATATTGAACCGAAAAGCAAATTATGTTATATAGATGCAGGTTTTGGAAGTAACAGGAGGATGTAATGCCTATTTATGAATACCAGTGTGAGCAGTGCGGCAAGCTCACCGAAGTCATCCAGAAGTTTTCTGATCCACCGCTCAAAGAGTGCTCCCACTGCGGCGGGCACGTCAGCAAGATCCTTTCCACCTCTGCCTTTCACCTCAAAGGCGGCGGCTGGTACAAGACTGACTACGCCTCGTCAGACTCCGGCAAGAAGTCATCTGACGGCTCCGGTGGCTGCTCTTCCGGGGCATGCGGCTCCTCAAACTGCTGATAAATGCAAGCCAGAATCAACGTCCACGTGCCCTTTAAACGGATCTTCGACCACCTCGATCTGATCCGGGAAAAGGCGCTGGACCTCGAGATTTACGTCAGCGCCGACGACCTGGATGCAGGAGACCATGCACGGTTCGAGCATCTTGCCGCCTCTCTGGACTACAGCCCGAGGGTGTCGATCCACGCCCCCTTCATGGACCTTTCTCCCGGCGCCATCGACCCGGCGATCCGGGAAGTCACCGTCAGGCGCTACCGGCAGGCCATCGAGAGCTGTACAGTCCTGCGGCCGCAGATCATGGTCTGCCATTCAGGGTACGACAGGTGGCGGTTCAATGGCCATCGCGACATCTGGCGCGACGGGTGGCGCAGGACGTATGATGCGCTCAGCGGATTGGCGGAACATGCCGGTATCCGCATTGCCATCGAGAACATCTTCGACGAGACCCCGGACCCCCTTGCCTCCCTCATGGAAAAACTCCCCCGTGAGCAGGTCGGTATCTGTTTCGACACGGGGCACTTCAACCTCTTCTCCAGCACGAGCCTCTCGGAGTGGATCGGATTGCTCGGCCACAGGATCATGGCCACCCACCTCCACGACAACTTCAAGCAGAAGGACGACCACCTGCCTGTTGGCACCGCGACCTTCGACTTCCCCGGCTATTTCGGCCTTCTCAAGGCCGGAGAACATCTGCCACTATTTACCATCGAGACCCACGATCGAACGCGGATAGAAGAGAGCCTTGCCAATACAAGGCGAATCTGGGAGGCAGCCTAGTGAAGCGACCCGATAGTTTCAAAACATTTACGGTGCGCGTCGGTTTGGAGGTGGTCAGTTGTATTTTTATGACTATTCGGCGTGCCGATACGGTTCTTCTGTAAGGTAGCGCAGGCAAACGTTTTAAAACTATCGGGTCGCTTCACTAGTCTTCCTGTATCCGATATTCCTTAAGCTTGTTCCGCATGGTTCGGATGCTGATGCCCAGCACGTCGGCGGCCTTGGTGCGGTTGCCGCCCATCTCGTCCAGCGTGGTGAGGATCAGCTTCTTCTCCATCTCCTGCAGCGACGTGCCAACGGCGAGGGAGAGCGGCCCTTCTTCCACCTCAGGGCTCAGGGATGCCTCCTCGTCCAGGAAGAGGTCCTTTACCTCGATGGTTTCGCCGCGGCAGACGACCACCGCCCGCTCGATGACATTTTCCAGTTCCCGCACGTTCCCCGGCCAGTCGTATTTCTTGAGAAGGGCGAGGGTCTCCTTGCCGACGCCGGAGATCTTCTTCTGATTTTCAGTCGCGTACTTTTTGATGAAATGGTCCGCCAGCAGCGGGATGTCGCCCTTGCGCTCCCGAAGCGGCGGAAGAGTAAGGGGGATGACGTTGATGCGGAAATAGAGGTCTTCGCGGAACTTCTTCTCCTTCACCGCCTTCTTGAGGTCGACGTTGGTGGTGGCGATGATCTTGACGTCGACGGAGATGGGGAACTGACCTCCCACCCGGTCGACCTGCTTCTCCTGTATTACCCTCAGGAGTTTTGCCTGGAGCGGCAGCGGCATCTCGCTGATCTCGTCGAGGAGAATCGTTCCGCTGTCGGCCAGCTCGAACTTGCCGACCTTTTTGAGTACGGCGCCGGTAAAAGCGCCGCGCTCATGACCGAAGAGTTCGCTCTCCAGAAGCCCTTCGGGCAGGGCGGCGCAATTGACGGCGACAAAGGGGCCTTCGTTGCGGGGGCTGTGGTCGTGGATGAACCGGGCAACCACTTCCTTGCCCGTTCCGCTCTCCCCCTGGATGAGGACGGTCGATTTGCTGGCGGCGGTGCTTTCGGCCCGCTCCAGTATCTCTTTCATCACCGGGTCGGAGGTTACCACCTTTACCGGCTGACGGAGGGAAGCCCCCTCTCGCCGGACAGGGCGCGTTTCTTCCTTTTGCGAGATACTGAGAAACACCCGGTGGACAACCTCTTCCAGTGCCTCGGGAGAGAAGGGTTTGAGCAGATAGTCGAACGCCCCCTCCTTCATGGCCTCGACTGCGTTGTTGACGGTGGCGTAGGCGGTGACCATGACCACCGGCATCTGGGGTGATGTCTTCTTGATGTTTTTCAGAAAGTCGATGCCGCTCATCCGAGGCATCTTCATATCGGTAATCACCAGCTGAACTTCGTCGTCCTTGAGCTTCAGCAGCCCCTCCTGCCCGTCACCGGCGGTCACGACATCGTAGCCGCTTCTCCGGAGCGTCTCCTGCATGGCCAGACGCATGGATGCTTCGTCATCAACGATCAGTATCTTATTGGGCATTGTTGAAACCTCTCAGTATAAGTCAAATGTCTGTAAAAAACGGTTGGCGCTAGCCGGTGCGGTCCCCGGTTATTTTCGCGTCTCTCATTACTTTGTCCTGGGGACCGAACGTCGCTCCTTGCCGCGGTACTTCATGGGCAGTGAAATGAGAAATGTCGTGCCCTTCCCTTTCTTGCTCTTGACCTCTATGGCGCCGTTATGCGCCCTGACAATATTGTGGACGATGGCCAAGCCCAAGCCCGTTCCCCGCTCCTTCGTCGTAAAGAAGGGATCGAATATCCTGTCCAGCGCGTCCCCCTCGATTCCCGGGCCGGTATCGCCGATTTCGATCTCGATGCATCCCCGGTGGCTGGCGGTGGTAATGGTCAGCTTGCCGCCGTCTTCCATGGCCTGAAGGGCATTGAGGATGATATTGAGAAAGACCTGTTTCATCAGTTCACGATCGATGTCCACCATATGATCGCTGGCTGAAAATTTCTTTGCGAGGGTTACTTCGCTCTGGTTGATCAGGTGTTGGCAGAATACCAGAGTTTCGTCGAGGATGGCATTGACCGACACGGGCTGGAGAACCGGCGTGCAGGGTCGGGCGAAGAAGAGCAGGTTCGAGGTGATGTTGGTAAGGTTCTTGACCACCATTATGATGTTATCGGCCAGGCCCGCCTTGTCGGCGTCACCTTCCAGCTCCCTGCGGAGGAGGGAGCTGAACAGTTCGAGGCTGCCCAGCGGATTTCGTATCTCATGGGCAAGGCTGGCTGCCATCTCACCCATGGCCGAGAGCCTCTTCGAACGCTGTACCTGCTCTTCGAGCCGCTTCATCTGCGACAGGTCGGAGAAGACAAGGACCGACCCCATCACGGCGCCCTGAGGGTCCATCAGCGGAGAGAGGCTGTAACTGATGGGGATACCCTTCCTCTCCCCTTTCCGGGGCAGCAATGTTTCTCTGATGACGCCGGTCTCCTTCACCAGTTCGAAGTCTTTTTCATCAAGCGGAACCCTGAATATCTCCGAGAGAGGGCACTCCACGGCTTCATGAGAGGGCATCCAGAGAAGCTCCGACGCAGCCCGGTTGATATGGGTCACCGTCCGGTCGAGGTTGACGACGATAACGCCGTTGGTAAGACTCTGGAGGATATTGTTGAGGTATCCCTGGTTGGCGAGCAGTTCCTCGTTGGCCCGCTCCAGCTCAAGATTGAGCGTCTGCACATGCTCCTTGAGGTCCTGGTAGGCCTGCTGCAGCCGGGTAGTGGTGCGGTTGAAGGCGTCAAAGGCCTTCTCCAGCATATCGACTTCCTGATCGCTCAGGAGGGTTTCCACTTCCTGCGGTTTCTCCGGCGTCACTGAGCGCTCTTCTCCTTCTTTTCCTTTATTCTGGCGGCCCATTCTATCCCCTCGAGCCTGTTGTTGGCGCGGCCCGTCCATAAAGGGTCGGTAGTTGCCGAAAGCAGTTCCTGGTAGCTTTCCGCGGCCTTGGCGCTGTCGCCGACCTTTTCCAGGCATTCTCCGGTCCGGTACAAAATCCAGGGTAAATCCTCAGGTGTTGCCCCGCTATCTTTGGCCTTCCTGTAAGCCTGGGCGGCCTCCGGATATTTCCCCTGGGCGTAAAGCGTATCTGCCATCCCGACATGTATTCGTGGCAGGGCCTCTTTCACCATCGCGTCGGTAGCGGCCAGGCTTTCCCCGACTGCAAGAGCGTTTGAGTAAGCCTTGATGGCTTCTCCCTGTTTATTCGTCTTGAAATAAAGCTTCCCCTGGAGCAGCGACATCAGTACCCCTTCCCTGTTTTTCTCCGTTGCAGGGAACGCTCCCAGGGTTGCCAGCGCCTCCGCAATCTTCCCTTTCTCACTATAAAGGGTGGCGAGGACAAGGACAACTTCGGCTGATTTACGACTTATGGAAAGTGCCTGCCTCAGGGCCTTTTCAGCACCGTCAAGATCGTTACGCCCCATTAGTGCCTGCCCCCTTCGTGCAAGGGCATTAATCTTATACCGGCTGTTGGGGTATACCCGGTCAAACTCGGCCAGCACGTCGATGGCCCGGTCGTAGAGCTTGAGGGCAAGATAGGAGTCCATAGCGAACAGCAACCCCTTGCCATCATCAGCCATTGAGGCGAAATCCTGCTGATGAGAATCGTAGAGCTCGGCCCCCCGATATGCCCTGCCGACCTGGTTGCTGGCCCAGACAAGGCTCACCAGGCCTTCCTTGTAGTGGGGGCTTTGCGGGTATTCATTGATCAAATGCTCAAGGTCTTTGGTAGCGCCTTCGAGGTCACCCATCTCCATCTTCAGAATGCCGATTCTCAAATAAACCAGATCCCGCAGGGACGGGCCTTCGAACTGTTCAAGGAGAACTGTGTAGTGCCTGAGAGCGTCCTCCTTCTGTCGAGTTCTGTAATAGTAGTCGCCCGCGAGGATATGGGCCTGCCGGGCAAACCAGTTGCTGGGGTAAATCACCAGGGCCTTTTCAAGCAGCGTGATCCCCTCCTCCCTCGCTCCGGAGCTGAACAGAGCGTTTCCAAGCCCATAAATGGACTCCTCGTAAAACTCGCTGAATGGGTATTTGTTAACGATGGTCGACAGTTTCTCCGCGGCGGTTTTGTAATCTTTCTTTTTCAGCGCTGTTTCGCCGGCCTGATAGATAAGCAACTCCTGGGTGCTGCCGGGGAGGGTGCGCTCAGCAGGGCCGACGGCTTGTTCCTGGGCGCCTGAAGACAAGGGGAGAGTGTGAAGAAAAGCGACGGCTATCAGCAGTAGGAAAGGTCGATTCCACAAACCAGAAGGCCTCATGATAAAGGGTCGAGAGAAAGAGGCATAAAAATTTTATCCCCTCCCCGCTCCTTTGTAAAGGTAATAGATTCAAGCTTCATGCGCTCAGCGCTGAGGGGCGGTAAAGGGTTGGAAGTAGGCGCCCGAGAGAGACGGTTTCGCCTCACTCTGAATGACGGGCTTGGGAACGGTGTTCCGTATCAAGATGTCTATCCTTCTGTTTTCCGGGGCACCCTTCAGCGGGTCGTTCGGTACGCGGGGCCGGAACTCCCCGAATCCCACGGCAGAGAGTCGCCCCGGAGCAATACCGCCATTTATAATGTTCTTCACCACGTTAACCGCCCTGGCACTTGAAAGCTCCCAGTTTGAGGGGAACCGGGTGGTCTGGACGGGGATATTGTCGGTATGTCCTTCGACCACCACCTCGCCGGTAAGGGGAGAGAGCAATGCAGCCACTTTTTTCAGCAACTCTTCGGCCGCCGGACTGAGTTCGGCCTGTTCGGGTTCAAAGAGAAGCGAGTCGGCTACGCTGATGGTGATCCCTTCCGGTCCCTGGCTGATCTTGATATTGCCCGAGGAAATCTCCTTTGAAAGAGTTGCGCTCAGGTCGCTGTCAAGGGTTTCCATGGGGTTCCGGTTCTGCAGGACCGGGGCGTCTCCCTCGCGGGTTTTGTAGTGTTCGGCCGGGAATATGGAGAACCCCTGCTTGACGGCAGTGGCAAATTCGTTGAACCTCTGGGTATTGGTAGCGGAGATGGCGTAGAGGATTATAAAGAAGGCAAGAAGGAGGGTGATCATGTCGGCGTAAGTAAGAAGCCACCTCAGCCCGCCGGTGCTGTCGTGCCCGGTGTCGCCCTTTTCCTCCTCCGTGAATGGAGCTTTTCGGTTCGGTCTGCGTTCCATGGGTCACCTATTGACTGCTTTACTCAGGCCCAGCATGGCCGTCATCTTCTCTTCTATGAATCGTGGGCTTTCACCGGAATGAAGGGTGAGGACGCCTTCGATCATTGTTCGCTTGAAGGATATCTCCTCATCACTCTTCTTTTTCAGGTTTGCCGCGATGGGCAAAAAGATCAGGTTGGCCGAGAGGATGCCGTAGAGAGTGGCAATGAAGGCTACGGCTACGGCGCCGCCCAGGCTGGAAGAATCCCCGTGACCAAGAGAGATAAGCATGTTGACAAGTCCCAGAACAGTTCCAATGATTCCCATGGTTGGCGCATAACCGCCCATCTTGAGAAAGGTCTCCGCCGCCGCCGTATGGCGTCGTCTTATGGCGCCCAGTTCCGCCTCCATTATGTCGGCAATATTGTCGCTGGTGAGGCCGTCAACTACCATTTGCATTCCTTTTCTCAGGAACAGGTCTTCCACCTGCTCCAGTTTTTGCTCGATGGCGAGAAGTCCTTCTCTGCGGGCTATCTGGGCAAGGGCGACCAGCGTGGTGACAAAGGCCTCTCCGTTGTAGTTTGACCGTGCATTGCGCGATGCGATCTTCAGGATCGCCGGGAGGCGGTTTATCTCGCTGACGCCGACACTGATCACGGTGGCGCCCAGGGTTCCCCCCACGATGATCAGAAACGCCCCTATGTTCAGATAGGCGGTAAGGTCGCCCTTGTCCACGAGGACAGCTGTAACAAGCGAGCCTATGCCAAAGAGTATGCCAAGATAAAAACCTATATCCATAAACCGGCCTCACAGGGAATAAAGACTTCTTTCCCGTTCCCGTTTCCGATTGATGCCCGCTCCAGCTGTCTGTGACTGGTCAGGGCACACCTCAAGTGTACTCACCATTTCGACAGGATATGATTAAATCTTGAGACGGAGGGCAGGGGTGAAAAGATGCAGGGAAGCGTCAAGGAGCAAGCCCAAAGACTCGCATTTATCGCCTTCTGTAGCGAAGGTATGAAGGCTCCCGGCCCTGGGCACGGCCTTTCTCTTCGTAGCGAGTACAAAGCGCAGCCTCGTCAGGGTTGTCTTCCCGGTGGGAGGTAAAGCGTCCCCGGGCAGGCATCGCTTCCAGGAGGCTGCAACCGTCAAGGCACTCTCTCATCCATTGGGCATAGTCTTCCACATCGGTGGAAAGCCATATCTCGCCGCCTGCCTTCAGCGACCGGGCAAAAAGTTCCACCGTTCGCGGCTGGACGAGACGGCGCTTATGATGCTTTTTTTTGGACCAGGGATCGGGATGGTTGATGTGAATAAAATCGAAAGTTCCGGCGCTAAACATCTGCTCCACCACCTGAACGCCGTCGCCGTGAATAATGCGGATATTCTCAATTCCCCGCAGGTTCATTTCTTTTAGCAGTCTGGCAATGCCGTTCTGGAAAAGCTCGCAAGCGATGATCCGATGGTCCGGGCAGGCCTCGGCCAGGCAGGCGGTATACTCCCCACCTCCAAACCCTATCTCCAAATGGAGAGGGGACGCAGGGGGGAACAGCGCGTCGATATCGTTGACCCTTGATCCAAACGGTATCCGATAACGGGGAAGAAACTTTTCCAGAACAAGCTTCTGCCCCGCGGAGAGCTTCACCGCCTTGCGGCCAAAGGTCTTTGACGGCGCGAAGGATGGTGAAGGCTCTTGTGATGGAGGGAATTCGGTGTTCATTGGGCAGCTAAAACGTCAACATCTTCTCCAGGGCAAGCAGCGGAGTACGGTTCCCGTCAGTGCAGATTACCCCTTTGCACAGGCTTTGCGGAATCGATGTTCCGGTGGCATCTCCCTTGATATCGCTTTCAGCGATCTTGTTTATGCCGCCGACATCGTCAACAATAAGACCAATGGGCTCTCCCGCGCACGTGGCAACAATAACCTTTGCCTTCAGGGCGGTTTCGGTGCAGGCTATGCGCAGGGCCCGGCGCGGGTCCACAAGAATGGTTGATCTGCCTCGCCACAGCACACGGTTGGGCATAGCCGATATGCCACTCTCCTGCAGCAGCCTGTTAAGGGGGATTATCTCCCGTACTTCCAGGGCATCGAGGGCGAGGGAGACATCTCCGATACGGAAGGTAAGATACGATCTCCGCCTGGTTTCCGGCGTCTTCTGCCCCTGGGGAGCTGGTGCAGTATAGGTGGTTTCCGTTGCATAGGAAGTTGATGGCGCCGGTTCGTTCCACATGCGCATCAGCGCATCATACGCCTCCAGTATCTGCTGGGTGCGGCGCTGCGCCGCAACAGGCGTCTCAGGATTGAGATCAGGGTGGTTTTTCATCAGCAGTGACCTTCTGGCGCGCTTGATGTCATCGAGTGATGAACGTGCCGGCAGGCCCAGTACCTTCAGGTATTCTTCCTTCCTCATGGCGTCTCCCCCTAAGCTGTTCATGCTCGAAGGCGCTCATCCCGGAACACCTCCAGCATTCTGATGTGCTCCTTCTCCTGGTCGATCAACTCCTTGAATATCTCTTTCCCTTCAGGGAGGTTCGTGTTCCGCATGGCGTCGGAGAAGAATTTCATCGTGTCGACTTCGGCCTTGAAGGCCATCTCTATGGCCTCCGCATCTGACCGGATGTTAGCAATAACGGTGCCAATGTTGTCGGCTTTCGGAAAGACCCCGGCGTCGACTACCCGCTTCAGGTAGTCGTCCATGATCAGTTCATCCTCGCCGGAATAAAGCTCCGGCTTGTAATGGGCCTCATATAATTTCTTTGCCATTTCGTAGTGATCGGCCTCTTCCGCAGCCAGAAAATTAAACACCTTTTTAATCTCCGGATTCCGGACAGCGTCGGCTGCCCCGGCATAAAATGCCTGCCCTTCTTTTTCAAGGTTCATGGAAATATTGAGTGCCTCTATATCGTTAAAGTTGATTGACATGGCTAGAGTCTCCTGAGGTAAAGAAGATTATGGTCACAGTTTACCGGCACAAAAGCGTGGCGTCCGGTCAATGTAAGCAAATAGCCTCCACAAGTCAATAGACCGGTAAGCGGGGGGCAGCAGGGCCGAAAGAAGAACGCTTGTTTCACGATGTATTGCGAGGTCGTTCCGCCGGAAACCGTTTAAACTGAAGGATTTGAAAGGCCTTGACACCCTTTTCGCCCTATGGTAGCCTGCCACTCTTTATTTTCGCCTTCAGGAGGCTCGCTTGACTCAGGAAAAACCTGCAAAACCGTCAAAGAGTGTCGGGACCCTCGTCTGGGATTTCTTCTGCTCAGTAAAACTGGCTATCTTCACTCTGATTCTTCTCGCCATCACCAGCATTGCGGGGACGGTCATCCCGCAGCAGCTCTCAAGGGAAGAATATCTGGAGAAGATGTCCGAGTCGGCCTATAATTTTTATAGCGCCCTTGGCCTGACCGACGTCTATCACGTCTGGTGGTTCCAGCTGCTGCTGCTCATATTGAGCATCAACCTTATCGTTTGCTCCATCAATCGCTTCCCCTATACATGGCGTATGATCGTAAGGCCGACCAACGACCTCGACGAAGACAGCATGTTTAACTACCAGCTCAGGGAGAAGTTTCATAGCCATGAAGCTCCCGATGTGCTGAAGGCCCGCTATGAAGAGCTGGTAACGAAACAGCTCGGGAAGCCTGATGTCGCGGTGAAAGAGGACGGTGGCTTCAGCTTCTTTGTGGAAAGAGGCAAATATGCCCGTCTTGGCGTCTACGTTGTCCACCTGAGCGTCATAATCATCCTGGTCGGCGCGCTCATCGGCTTTGTCTGGGGCGTTCGGGGAGGAGTCAATATTCCGGAAGGGAAGTGGGCCGATACCATCTACCTCTTCGGGACCAACGGTACACCTCATTCTCTCGGCTTTGGCGTAAGGTGTGACGATTTCGACGTGTCGTTCTATGACACAGGGGCGCCCAAGGAGTTCAAGAGCGACCTTGTCATTCTGGAAAACGGCGCCGAAGTGCTGAAGAAGACCATCAGGGTTAACCATCCCCTCACGTACAAAGGGTACACCTTCTACCAGTCCAGCTACGGCCCCACCGAGCCGGTCTTCACCCTGGGCGTCAGGGACCGTGCTTCCGGTGAAGTGCAGTCGATACGGGTTGGTTTGGAGGGTACCCCGGTGCCGCTTCCCAACGGGGATTCTTTCCAGGTGGTAAACTATACACCAAACCTTCAGGAATGGGGTCCTGCTATACAGGTATCGCTCATCAAGGCCGGGCAGCCCCCTAGCACCTTTGTGGTCGTGCAGCGGTATCCGCAGCTCGATGAGACCCGGAACGGCGCCCAGGTTTTCACCCTTACCGACATGCAGCAGGGGTATTACACCGGGCTTCAGGTCACCAAGGACCCCGGTGTCTGGGTAGTGTATCTTGGTTGTATCGTGATTGTTCTGGGTTTTTACCAGTGTTTCTTCATGTCCCACCGCCGGATGTGGGTGACCGTTTATGCCGGCGGCGGCAAGACAACGATCCTGACGGCCGGGAGCACCAACAAGAACAGAGATATCTATGCCAGAGAGTTCCGGCAACTTGTAACACTCATGAAAGGAGGGGAGCACCCCTCGTCCGACAAGGGTAAAGGATAATCTCCACCCTTTTGTCATGTCCGGGAAGGAGGTCCCGAGCATTATGAACAGCACCGCACTTTTTACCTTTTCAACCTATATCTATATACTGTCCGCAGCCTTTTACACCATATTCCTTGCGTTTCGCAACAAGGTGGTAGGCACCATCGCTACGGCAATAACCGCCGCGGGCCTTGGCGCCATGACCATTGCCCTCGGTTGGCGATGGTATGAGTCATACCAGCTGGGCCACGGCCACGCGCCCCTGTCGAACCTTTACGAGTCGCTGGTCTTCTTCGCCTGGTGTACGGTCCTGCTTTACCTGATTTTTGAGTACAAGTACAAGAACAAGACCATGGGTGCTTTCGTTACGCCCTTCGCCTTTCTGGCCATGGCTTACGCATCGCTCAAGGTCGATCCCTCCATTGAACCCCTTATCCCGGCCCTGCAGAGCAACTGGCTGCACGCCCACGTCATTACCTGTTTTATCGGATACGCGTCCTTTGCCGTCTCCTGCGGCATAGCGATCATGTATCTCATCAAGGCGGCCAAGGAGGCGGGGAACGCCCCAGCTGGCGGTATTCTCAGTGTTTTCCCGAGCCTTGAAGTCCTCGACGAGATGATCTACAAGCCGATCACCATCGGTTTCCCCTTTCTCACCATTGGTATCATTGCCGGCGCCGTCTGGGCCAACGAGGCCTGGGGCAGCTACTGGAGCTGGGATCCCAAGGAAACCTGGTCGCTCATCACCTGGTTTGTCTATGCCGTATTTCTCCATGCCCGCGTAACCAAGGGCTGGCACGGCACCAAGACTGCCTGGCTGTCCATCATAGGATTCGCCGCTACCGTATTCACCTATTTTGGTGTCAACTTCCTTCTCTCCGGGCTCCACAGCTACGGCTCCCAATAGTTTCTACATGGGCGGGCCTTTCATGGCCCGCCTTCATTCAAATCCGCGCCAGTAAACGATCCGCAGTATTTCCTTCAGTAATTTGCTAAACAAACCGCGATTACCGCCGATACACAGAACAGATAGTTGTCTCTGCCGTGGAGGTCGCGCCATGACACCATTTGAGAAAGCTCTTTACCAGGAACACCTGAAGATGGCCATGTTGAGAAAGGCTGTGGATGTAGCGGTGGGTGCCCTGCTGGAAGGGGAGATTACCGAAGACGACGCCCTTGAAATCATGGGCGCTACCCGGAGAAAGATACTGGAACTGTTCCCCGACGCCGAGCGGCAGTATGAGCTTATCATAGAGCCCCGGCTTATACGGGCCATGCAGCTTAACCGCTGGGTGTGGGTCGACCGGGTGGTCGCGGAACTCGAGGGGAGAACGAAACTGGCCTGAGCCGGCAGCTTTCTGTCAGGATGTTGAAAAAGTCCCTCCTGAGACTTTTTCAACTACGACTTGGCCGAAATGAATTCGTCCAAGTCTCGCAAATTGCTTGTTTTCTAATAACTCGCAATTTGGCAACCCATCCATGGGATTGCCCATCAGGCTGTTTTTCAACAGCCCGCTAGCGGCAATTTCTGCCAGCGCTGCCGTCGCAATCCTCTTCTTCCGACGCCAGCGCAAGCCCGCAGTCCGGGCATTCCGTCGCATCGGCATCCACCGGATGACCGCATGCCGGGCACTTTCCTTCCAAGGCCCATTCATCCGACTGCCCCGCCTCGGGGTGCATCTCCACAAAGTAGTCGTTAATCATTGCCAAGGCGTCGTGTGCCGCGTCTCTGGGCACCAGCAGTCGATATTGCGAGCCGCACCCTCCCGGCTTGCATCCGTCAGCCAGTTTCACCCGCGATGGCACCCCGTGTCCCGAGAGCATCTCCGAAAGCTCCCGAACCCATCCCTGGGCATCCTGCCGTATCTCGACCCACTCATCCGCGGCGTAGGTTTTGCGAGCGTTTCCCTGAATTTCTTCCGGAAATCTGAGCGGTATCCCGCAATCGGCGCAATTGGCTATGTGCGCGTAGTATTCCACGCCGCATTCCGGGCATACTTTTATATCTGCCTGTGACATATCGTGCCTCCCTCAATCCGTAACCCGGCGAAGAGTATAGCATGGCCGTTTCGATCACACGAGGAGTGAATCGGTTCTCCGTCCCTCTTACCCCTTGACGGTGAACGATAGTTCACTTATAGTGTTTTTATGACCCGGCGCACCGAACCGGAAAGGTTAAGAGAACGGGTTGAGGCCATCAGGCTAACGAGCGAGCCGAAGACCGACGGGGTGGTTATCGGCGTGGTGAGGCAATATAAGTGAGTAGACGGGATGGACTTGCCGTGCGTTTCTATTTGAAGCATATAAGGAAACGGGATAGTATCTGAGCCGCTGCTTGAAGTGGAGGATGGCAATTGACCATGAAAAATCAACCCGCCATTTTTGAAGAACACGAAATTCGGCGCGTTTATGACGAGGCCACGGAAACCTGGTGGTTCTCTGTTATCGACATCGTCCAGGTGCTGACCCAGCAGCCGGATTACCAAGCGGCCAGGAATTACTGGAAGGTCTTGAAGAACCGCTTGAAAAAGGAGGGTAGTGAGTCGGTTACAAAATGTAACCGACTGAAATTACCTGCCGCCGATGGGAAGAACTATCTTACCGATGTCGCCACCGCCGAAACCCTGTTGCGGCTGGTTCAATCCGTTCCCAGCCCCAAGGCCGAGCCGATCAAGCTCTGGCTTGCCAAGGTAGGTTATGAGCGGATGCAGGAGATGGCCGACCCTGCCCTGTCGCTCAACCGCGCCCGCGAGACGTGGCAAAGGCACGGGCGCAGCGAGAAGTGGATTCAGCAGCGCATGACCGGTCAGGAGACCCGCAACAAACTCACCGACTACTGGGCCAATCACGATATTAAAAGGGGCGATGAATTCGCCATCCTCACCAACATAATCCACCAGGAGTGGTCGGGCGTGAGCGTGCAGGCCCATAAAGAGCTAAAGGGGCTGAAGAGCCAGAACCTGCGCGACCACATGAGCGAGGCGGAGTTGATCTTTACCGCTCTGGCCGAGCTTTCCACGCGCCAGATTGCCGAGAGTGTGGAGGCCACGGGCATGGATGAAAACGAGACTGCGGCAAAGACAGGTGGCCGCATCGCCAAAAAGGCGCGGCTGGAACTGGAAGGTAAAACCGGCAGGAAGGTGGTCTCGGCGGAGAATTATCTTCCGCCGACCGGCAGGAAGGGGTTGAGAGAAAAATGAACGACGCTGAAACCTGTCTGCCGGGCCGAATCCTTCGTTTTTGGTGGAGTGAAGGCATTTCCTTGAGGCTCGCGGGTAAGAGATTTAGGCTGGTACGACAGCAGAAAAGTGTTACGGGTGGTGCCCTCACTATTTTTCCCAATAGTGCAGGTTTGGTGACCTCTTGGTCTGCCGTGGGTTGCTGGGAAATGAGGATGATGTCACCGGAAAACTTCGCCAAGACAGGTACAGGTCAAGGAGGCCATCATGGCGGCTATTGAGTCCTCTGAATCGGCAATTAATCGGTTATGCCAGGCGATTTGTCGATCTCTTGCTGTGACTTCGATGGAGCTTGGGAACTCAACCGTTGGGCAACGCTGGCTGAATGCCTCAGCGCTATTCAAGCGGGCTTTGGGCAACAGGCAGTGTAGACGAGACGCGACCCTGTTGTGATTTTCTTGGTGTAATTCTGGTGTCCCCAAAAAGACCTTTGGGTTTCTTTTTAGTGAGCAGCTATGAAGGAAAAATTGCAACAATATCTTGCTCTGGCCAATGACGTACGATCTTTAATGCAGAATGCTGCAGAGAAGATTGATCGCAAGCATCAGCAACCGGATCAGATAATGACCATTAATGAACGTGTTGCTCTTGGGCTTGCCAATAAGATGCACAGTACCTTCGAAGCGCTTGTTGAAGATGCCCGATTGGCTCGCGGTGAAGCCATGCATCATCTTAAGACCTTGGTCGAATGCTTCATCTATCTATACTGGGTAAGTCAAGGAAAAGATGACGAACGAGCCAAGCAGATTCTTGCTTGGGCATGCACAGAAAAAGAGAAGTTTTTTAAGAACAATCCTGGATATCCGGGTGGGACGGCATATTTGAAACGCTGGCAGGATGCTCACGAAAATATGACTTCCTCTTTAAGGGGCAAAAGTGGAGAAAGAAAGATTTTTGATCTCGCGAAAAATTCTGGTTTAAATGACTACTACTCCCGGATTTACCGGCTAGCTTGTGACTCTGCGCATATCGCCGACATACATGACTATATGCCGCTCCAAGGCAAATCCATTGCGTGGAGACAGACAGATACATCCGAGCTTATGGCCTACGTGGCTATCGATTACGGAGTGCATATGATGTGCGGTTTGCTTGAAATCGGTTCTTATTCTTACCACCTTGGCCTTGAGGCCGATATACAGCGCCTCAGAGAAAATTATAACGAGGCAAGAGCGCATTAATACTGAGACCGATTAAACCAGGAATGTGAGGCAGTGCGGGACGCCCATAAAATTATAAGTTTCTTTGCGCCGATAGAACAAGCTCAAGGCTTGAGTTGAGAAGTTGAGCTTTCCGTATAAGCTACGGCTTGAAACCACAGAGACCCAGTTCATTGACTGTCCTGAAATGTGCCACGCTACCACTGGCCAGTAGCCAATAATTTCCCACGGCAGACAGGCCTCACCTTACAGGCTTCCTCCCATGTCGACACCAAATCAAGACCACCAGCCCCTCACCACCCGTTCCTGGCCCACGGCCATCATGCATATGGACGCCGATGCCTTCTTCGCCTCCTGCGAGCAGGCGATCCACCCGGAGCTTCGCGGCAGGCCGGTAATTACCGGCAAGGAGCGGGGGATTGTGGCCGCAGCCAGCTATGAGGCCAAGGCCAAGGGGGTAGAGCGCGGGATGCGGCTCTTCGAGGCGCGGAAAGTCTGCCCCGACGTAGTAATGCTGCCGTCGGACTACGAGACTTACAGCCTCTTCTCGGTGCGGATGTTCGACATCCTCCGCCGTTTCTCGCCCGATGTAGAGGAGTACTCCATCGACGAGGCATTTGTGGACCTCACCGGGCTTCGGCGCAGCTTTCACGGCTCATACGAAGAGATCGCCAAAAAGGCGCAGGAGGCAGTCGCTCGGGAGCTGGGGATCACCGTCTCCGTGGGGGTAAGCCTCACCAAGGTGCTGGCCAAGGTAGCATCGAAACACAGGAAACCCCGAGGTCTTACCATGATCCCCGGGCGGGAGATCCACGACTATCTGGCCTCGCTGCCGGTAGGGAAGGTATGGGGGATAGGGCCGAACACGGCGGCCTTTCTCAACAAATTCGGTATTGGCACCGCTCTTCAGTATGCGCAGGCCGATGAGCGGTTTATAAAAGGGCGTCTCTCCAAGCCGTTTCAGGAGATTTGGCATGAGCTCAACGGCCGGAGTGTCTACCCCGTCGTTGCCGAATCGCGGCATGAGTACCAGTCGATCAGCAAGACGCGGACCTTCACCCCGCCGTCGGACGACGAGGCCTTCGTCTTTGCCCAGCTCTCGAAGAACCTTGAGAATGCCTGCATCCGTGCCCGCCGTCACAACTTGGCCGCGACGCGACTCATAGTCTTTCTCAAACAGCAGGATTTCCGCGATGCGGGGGTGGAGATCAGGCTCAGTCGTCCGACCGCCTTTCCCGCCGAGCTGTTTGAGCCGCTTAAAGAGGGGTTCGGTGGGGTATATCGCCCAAAGATTCTCTACCGCTCCACCGGCGTGGTGCTGGGCGGGCTGGTGGCGGAGAAGAGTGTCCAGTACACCCTCTTCGACGACGTGACAAAGATCGAGAAGATGGCGCGGCTCTACACCGCCGTGGATGAGCTTTCGGAGCGGTTCGGCAAACACACGGTGCAGCACGGGGTCAGCCTGTCGGCGAAGCTGCAAGCCCAGCACGAGGGGGAGCGGGGAGATGTGGCCCAGCGGAAGACTGAGCTGTTTGCGGGAGAAAACAAACGTCAGCGGCTGGGGTTGCCGGTGTTGAAGATAAAGGTGTAAAGAGGATGCTTATCTTTTTGCCCGCCGATACCCCGCCCGGATAGCCTCCTCCTCGGTATCGAAATAGACCCGGTTCTTCTCTTTCACGTGCTCGTAGTTGGCCTGCCCCGGCAGGTGATACACCCGGGACGATTTATTGCCGATGATCTTCCCCTGTCCCTCTTTCTGAGTGTCGGCAGGCACGGCGTTCCTATGGTTCCCCTGGTAGGGGAAGGTGTCGATGATGGTGCCGGTGCGGTCCGCAAGGCGGGAAACGCCGCCTTCCTGCTTCCAGGCCGAGTCCTGTTCCGACCAGTAAACAACGGCCTGTCCCCGGCCATCCCTTGTGTCTTCTCTACTTCTGCCCGACACGATCACCGAATACCCCGGTTCGATACTGACGTCGGGGAATATATACCGATGTCCCTTGTCATCGGAGAGGGTATGCCCGGCCAGCTGCGCGGTTTTTTCGCTGAGATTGACGATGCGGACGTGGGAAGATCCCCGGCGCTCAGGCGCCGCCGGATCGGCCAGGTGGACGGAGGTGATTTTGAGTATTCGCGTGCGGCCGCTACCCGCCCAGATACCGATCCCACGTTGCCTCGCCTCGGCCTGATTTTTCAGAAGCAGCGAGTCGTGCTTCCCTTCAGGCCCTATGAAAAGGGCGTGGGCCACCCCTTCCCGAACCAGGCGGGCGTTTACCATCTGGTCGCCGACATAGACATAGGCCAGGAGGCGGCCGTAGGCATCGCTCTCCCTGTCGCCCTCAAATTCCAGCCGGACCTTCCTTCCCAGCACCAGGGCCCGGTTCAGGTCTTTTGCCTTTTGATACAGCGGTTCTCCTCGCTCCGGCGTGTTGATCCCCAGGTAGCGGACCTTTCTCCCGTCTTCAATGACGGCGGTGTCGCCGTCTATGACCTCCACGACCCGCACCTTCTGATCGGCTGCAGCGAGGGAGGCAAAGGCAAGAACGATGAAGAGGGGGAGGGCAAGTCGCCGCGACAGGTCTGTCAAACTACGCATATCTCTACTCCCGGGTTTGTAGCGTTGATTCATGAGAGTGTACCGTTTGCCGGGCACAGGAGCAAGGGTTGGAAATCCCCGTATGCATAAAGGGGTTGACCAGTGGGGCGACAAGCTCTATAACTCTACAGGAATATGACTGATCCGGAGACCCTTTCATGAAATCATGCTGCCTGGAATCGATAAAGAAATAC
>JAOUDF010000163.1 GCA_029859385.1 Nitrospirota bacterium | reverse complement strand
AAAAAGGTCCTGCAGAACCAGAACAGGGAGATAAGCAATCAGAAGACAGAGCTTGAAAGCATCCGCGAGGAACTGGAGGCGTGTGTCCTGCGGCGTACTGCCCAGTTGGAGGAGTCGAACAGGCAGCTCCGGGAAAACGAAGCCCGCTACCGCCTCCTTCATGAAACAGCCTTCGACGGCATTATCATTGCGGATGAAGACGGTCGTATCATCGACTGCAATCCCAGCGCCCATGAGATATTCGGCTGCAAGGAGACGATGCCGCCCAATACAAGACTCATTGACCTTATGCCCGAGAGCTATAGAGAGCGACACGTCGCCGGTTTTACTCATTTCCTTAAAACAGGAGAAAGCCGCATACAAGGACGAGTTGTGGAGGTTGAAGGACTACGCATGGACAAGACGGTCTTCCCCCTTGAGCTGATCGTTAAGAGTTTCAGGGTCAATGACAAGACATATTTCAGCGGCACAATCCGCGATATCACAGAGAAAAAACAGGCTGAACTGGAAAATGCCCGCATTCAGGCCCAGCTCTATCACTCGCAGAAAATGGAGGCAGTCGGGGTTCTGGCCGGGGGAGTCGCCCACGACTTCAACAACCTGCTGACCACCATCAGGGGATACAGTGACCTGTTGTCAATGGATGACAAACTCAGTGAAGAAACCCGGTCGGATATCGACGAAATTAAAAAGGCCGCGGAAAAGGCATCCAGTCTTACGCGACAGCTCCTTGCCTTCAGCCGTAGGCAGATGTTTCAGCCGGAGTGGCTCGATCTGAATGAAATTGTTGCCAGTATGGATAAAATGCTCTCCCGGCTTATCGGGGAAGATGTACAAATGATAACCGTGCCGGGCAACAATCTGGGGAACATCAAGGCCGACAAGGGGCAGATGGAGCAGGTCATCATGAACCTCGTGGTCAACGCCCGCGACGCCATGCCCGAAGGCGGTACACTCACTATCACCACCGATGAGGTCACGATTACAGAAGATGACTGCCAGGCTTTTTCCTACTATCGCCCCGGCACCTTCGTGCGGCTCACCGTGGAGGATTCGGGGGCCGGCATGGACGCCGACACCGTGAAGATGATCTTCGAGCCGTTCTTTACCACCAAAGAGACGGGGAGAGGTACCGGACTTGGCCTCGCCGTTGTTTACGGGATCATCAAGCAGCATCAGGGGTGGATCAATGTCTACAGCGAACCGGGGCATGGCTCGACCTTCAAGGTCTATCTCCCCTCATTCCCCGACGCCGAAAAAGAAGACATTATGGAGAAAATCAACGTTGAAGACCTTCAGGGCAACGGAGAGCGGATATTGCTGGTGGAAGATGAAGAAGGAGTGCGGCAATTCGCAGTCAGGATATTGTTGCAGAACGGGTACCAGGCTATAAGCGCAGCTACCATCCGTGATGCCGTCGAAATTTATCAAAAGGAATCAGACACCATCCACCTGCTCTGCAGCGACGTGGTCCTGCCTGACGGAAGGGGAGTGGAGCTGGCGGAACAGCTGACCTCCCGTACCCCCCAGCTTCCCGTTGTCTTGTCAAGCGGCTATACAAGGCAACGTTCGCAAGACCAGCATATCCGGGACAAAGGATTCCTCTTCTTGCAAAAGCCCTATACCATGATAGAGTTGCTTGCGGCTATCAAGGAAGCCTTCGCCCTGCAAGCCTCCCCCCCCTGTTCCGGACCTGGGAAACCTTAATAATCTCAATTTTTGTGATTTTTGTGCTTTTCAAGCAAATCTCGGGCTGGTATTTTTATTAATATTTTTTAATATTAATGGCCTAAGGGCCTCTAATATTATCTTGGCGCTTGATGTATTTTACCGAATTAAATGACCGGGCTTATCATTAACATTTTTTAATTATGCTCGATCTTCACAAACGATTTCATTAAGTGGGCGGCAGAGCATCCCCGCCCTCATAAGCATAGTAACCCGGATAAAGGAGGTGCCACTTTTATGTAATAAGGCAGTACAAGAGTATAGGTCAAACAGCTTATAACCTGACAGTTGGATGGAGGACTCATTATGAAAAAGATCGTGGCAACTCTTGTATTTTCTATTTTTTCACTCCTGTCTGTCGCTGCACACGCAGGTGATTTTGCCGATGTTAAAGCGATGGTAGTGGATGCCAGGGAACAGCTGCTCATTATGTTGAAAGACTCGACCAAGAGAGGGGTAGAGCAGCAAAAGTTAGTTCAGGACACCGCCGATGCGGTCACCGCGAAGATAGCCTCATTGCACGTCCCGAAACCAAAGATCGGCAAGCACAAGCAGATGGCCGGCCTGTGGGAGGCATTCAAGAAGACCCGCGATAAAGAGCTGGTGCCCGCTATACTCGCCGGCAAACAGGCTGAAGCAGAGAAAATCGCGCACGGCGTCCAGCAGAAACGTTTGGACAAAATATACGCTCTGTGCGACGAACTTGAGAAGATTAAATAACGATATTATCAGATTTTTGTTAAAAAAGGGTCGGCCGAATGCCGACCCTTTTTTAACATTTGTTACTCCTCTACCTGCTTCCTCAGCCGCACCGGTTCAGCAGTCCTTCTTTTTCTGGATTTTATGTTCAGCATCTCAACCGCCAATGAAAAGGCCATGGCAAAGTAGATATACCCCTTGGGGATATGCAGGTCGAGCCCCTCAGCGATCAGCGCCATGCCTATGAGAATGAGAAAACTCAAAGCCAGCATCTTGATGGTGGGATGTCGCTCCACAAAGCTGCCAATGGTGGGGGCCGCTACCATCATTACCATGACAGCAACTACAATGGCCGCCACCATGACCGATACGTGCTCTGCCATACCCACGGCGGTAATAACCGAATCCAGGGAAAAGACGATATCGATAACGGCAATCTGGGCGATGATGGCACCGAAAGAGGCTGCGGCGACGGCATGGCCCCCCTCTTCCTCACCTTCAAGGCCCAGATGAATCTCTCTTGTACTCTTGGCGAGGAGGAAAAGCCCTCCCGCCAGAAGGATGATGTCGCGGCCGGATATCTCCTGATTAAGGACGGTAAAGAATGGCGCCGTCAGGCTCATGACCCAGGCAAGGGAGAGGAGCAGCGCAATGCGGGTCCCCATGGCCAGGCCAAGCCCTACTCTGCGGGCCAGATCCCGGCGATCGGCGGGCAGCCGCCCGACCAGGATGGAGATGAAGATGATATTGTCAACCCCGAGGACGATCTCCAGCAGCGTAAGCGTGGCAAAGGCCATCCATGCAGCGGGGTCGAGTAGAAGTTCCATCATTGAATGAGATAACGATCAGCGCCACTCCCCGTTTTTCAAAAGGAGTGGCGCGCACAAGTTATAGATAAGTGAGCCAGCCAGCGTGCGAGGTATCCTTGCCCCTGACGATATCGAAGAATGCGGCCTGAAGCTGTTTGGTGACAGGCCCCGGTTCTCCCGCACCGATGAGGCGGTCATCGAGCTCCCGGATGGGAGTAATCTCCGCCGCGGTGCCGGTGAAGAAGGCCTCCTGGGCAATGTAAACCTCGTCGCGGGTAAAGCGCTCTTCAACCACCTTCAGCCCCTTCTCGCGGGCCAGCTGCATGATGGAGTCGCGGGTGATGCCGTCCAGGACGCAGGTCAGTGGCGTGGTCTTGAGTACCCCCTTGCGCACGATGAAGATGTTCTCGCCGCTCCCCTCGGCCACGTATCCTTCCGGATCGAGAAGCAGCGCCTCATCGTAGCCGGCGGTCACCACCTCGCGTTTGGCCAGTTGTGAGTTGACATAGTAACCGCTGACCTTGCCCCTGGTCATGCTGATGTTCACATGGTGACGGGTGAAAGACGACGTCTTGATACGAATCCCTTTTGCAAGACCCTCTTCGCCGAGATAGGCGCCCCAGGTCCAGGCGGCGATGGCAACGCGGATGGGATTCCCCCGGTTGAGCAGCCCCATGGCCCCCTCGCCGATGTAGATGAGGGGCCTTATGTAGCATTCCTCCAGATTGTTCACCCGCACCGTATCGAGGATGGCCTGGGAAATCTCCTCGCGGCTGAACGGCACCTCCATCTGGCAGATATGGCACGAGTCAAAAAGCCGGTCCACATGCTCCTTGAGCCTGAAGACCGCTGAGCCCTTCTCTCCCTTGTAGCAGCGGATCCCCTCGAAGGGGGCCATGCCGTAGTGAAGGCTGTGGGTCATTATGTGAACATTGGCATCGGCCCAGTCCACCATCTTTCCGTCCATCCAGATTTTTGATACGGGTTGTACCATTGTCTTCTTCCTGTCCTGAAAGGTTAACGTTATCTGCCTTTTTTAGCGGTATTTCCGCGCAGCACCATGATCGCCGCCTCAACGGTAAAGATGACGAGTGTCACCGTGAATCCGGCCAGTGCCGCGAATATGTTGACGAGCTTGAGGTAATGAAGGTACACGAGACCGGAGAAAAGCGCAATGACCAGCCCGAGCCTCAGAAAATGAAGAAGGGCGTTGGTCCCGTTCGCCTGAGTCGAGGAGCCGCTAAGGATCCCGTCGATCGTCCCCAGGAGCCACCTGAAGTTGAATATTCCGATAATTCCCCCGGCGAGCACTCCGGCGGCAGCGGGGATTGCCCCTAAAAAATAGCCGGCTATGATGGCCGGCGGCAGGAGGTAAAGACTTTTCCTCTCAACGCTCTTGTTGAGTTCTGGACTGATAGCGGTTGACATCGTGTATGTGACCTACGGCTCCCGACTCTCTCTCTTCATTACCTCGAAGAAATTCTTGAAACCGGCCGCTATCCCGAAGAAGAGGAATATGATCGTCAACCAGGGAGATGTTTTGAAAAGGCCGTCCAGATAAAGCCCGATCCCGAGCCCGATGAGCGTGGCCACTACAAAGAAAATTCCGAGCGTGGCGATATCACTCCAGTGCTGGAGTTCCGGACGTTTATCCTTGGACACGAACCTGTCTTCCAAAAAGGCTTAGATATCCGGGCTCATTTACGAACCTGGTCCAGCGCCCGCCTGAATGTCTTTTCACTATGGTCGAGGAGCTGGTCGGTATAACCCATATTATGGGCACCCATGGTTTTGTCTGTCAAGACAAAATTCAAATTTTGCGCGGCCTTACGGACGTCTTCAGCAGCCGGAGCGGTGAGTTGCCCCTTCTGGGCGGCCTCTGTTGCCGTCTTTTCCAGGAGCTGAATCCGGCTGATCGTCTTCCGTACCGCATTCTGCCCATCCCGCATCAGGGTTATATGGCTGGCCGGATGACAATTGCCGCATACCGCCAGCGTTGGACGAGGATTCTCTCCTTCCTTGAAGTGACAGGAAAGACAGGTTTCCCTGGGCATGAGCCCGGGATTGTCCTTGATTCCCACCCCCCCGGTACCGCGCGTCATCTTGTGCTGGGCGGGATGACACCCTTTACAGGTGGGCTGCTGCCCGACGATCTTCCGGTCGTGGTGACATGACTTGCAGTCGGACTTGACTCCGGGTCGTCCGTGCACACCCGATACATGACAGTTCTCGCAGGGGTAATTCTTGGCAAAATGGGGAGCATGGAGGAACCCGCCTTCCTTCAACGGGTAGACCTTGTCGGCCCGCATGCCCCGGTGACACCG
>JAOUDF010000162.1 GCA_029859385.1 Nitrospirota bacterium | reverse complement strand
AGGCTGACCTGTATCGGGCTGACGACCGCCATGTGATGACATCCGACCAACCCAAGCTCGACTTCGAGGAACCGCAAACGACGCCGGATGGGAGAAAAATAACCCTGAGGACAAGCAAGATACCGCTGAAAGATTCCAGCGGCAGGGTATACGGTGTGCTCGGGACGTATGAAGACATTACTGAACGCAAGGAAGTAGAGGAGTCGCTTAAGGATAGTGAGTCCAGATACCGCGAAATGTTTGAACAGACCATGGATTATATCCTGGTCCTGGAGCCAGTCGAGAATGGCCCGCCCATTATTGTCGATGCAAGCGAGAGTGCCTTCAGGAGGCATGGCTATTCGAGGAAGGAGATGATCGGTAAACCGATCACTATCCTTGACCCCGAGGATGCCAAGGTTGCTGTCAATGTGAACAATATTTTACGGGACGGGTTCGCTGAGTTCGAGGTGGTCCATAAATGCAAGGATGGCAGCACATTCCCGGCCAGGGTTATCTCCAGGGTTATTAATATCAAAGGCCGAAGGCATTTTTATTCTGTTGAGCGCGACATCTCCCGGGAGAAGCTTGCTGAAAGCCAGCTCAATGTACTTTCCACAGCTATCGAGCAAAGCCCGACAAGCATCGTCATTACCGACGCTGCTGGCAATATCGACTATGTAAACCCCAAGTTCACGCGGTTAACGGGATATTCTTTTGATGAGGCACGGGGCCAAAACCCGCGAATACTCAAGTCCGGTGCACAGCCATCGGAGGTGTATGAAGAACTCTGGAAGACCATCGCTTCCGGCGAGGTATGGCGCGGCGAGTTCTGCAACAAGAAGAAGAACGGCGATCTTTACTGGGAGAGAGTTGTTATCTCTCCAGTAAAGGATCAGGCGGGAACGATTACCCATTTTCTCGCGGTGAAGGAGGATATTACCGAGCTCAAGAAGTCCGAAGGGGAGAAGAAAGGGCTCGAGGCCCAGCTTCGCCAGGCGCAGAAGATGGAAACTATTGGTACACTGGCTGGCGGTATTGCCCACGACTTCAATAATATTCTTCAGCCGGTGAATTCATGTTCAGAGATGCTGCGGTCCAGGCTTCCCGCTGATTCGCCCTTGATGAAATATGTCGATCTTATGAGCCGTTCCGTTGACAGAGGAAGAGATCTGGTAAAGCAGTTGCTTACTTTCAGCCGGCAAAAGGAACAGGAAAAGAGACCCATAAGATTACAGCCTATCATTGCTGAAACACTCAGCATGATCAGCTCTCTGGTTCCTGCGACCGTCAATATCCGTATGGAAATTGACCAGAATTGCAGGCCTGTCATGGCCGATCCGATCCAGATTCAACAGATAATAATGAATCTTTGCACCAATGCCTGCGATGCCATGAATAAAAATGGCACCCTTACGGTTCAACTGGAAGCGATAGAGCTGGATGAAGCCGCTGCAAGGGATAACCTCCGGCTGCAATCGGGCCGCTATGCCCTGATAGTCGTCCGTGATACGGGAGACGGCATGGATGAGGATACACAGAAACGGATATTCGATCCCTTTTTCACCACCAAGGAAATAGGCAAGGGAACCGGGCTGGGGCTGTCGGTGGTGCACGGGATTATCATGGAGTGCAGCGGTGAGATCGTGGTTGACAGTAGCCCCGGCAGCGGGACATCCTTCAAAGTGTATCTGCCGTGCACCGAAAAAATAGCGGTTGAACCGGTTGTGGTACAGGGAGCGGCGATGGTCGGTGGAGCCGGGACCATTCTTTTCGTGGATGACGAGGAAGATATTACCAGTATTTCCCGGGAAATGCTTGAGGACCTCGGATATATTGTGACGGCACTGAACAGCGCCGCCGATGCCATAGAAGAATTGCGCCGGAAGCCCGACATGTATGACCTTGTTATAAGTGACTATGCGATGCCGGCAATGACGGGCGACAGGTTTGCCGCGGAGGCGAGGAAGATATGCCCGGGGATTCCCGTAATCCTCATTACAGGCAACAACGAGGCGATCCCCGCCGAAAAATTGCGAGACATCGCTGCCCGGGAGATTGTCTCCAAGCCTTTCCGGATGCAGGAGATAGGAGAAGCTATTTCCCGAGCGCTCAACTCAGCGCAATAAAACAATCCTTGATCATTCCCCATTTCCTGAAATACCTTTTCTCCCGGCTCAGCCCTTCGTCAAACCATCTCCGTGCAATGAATTGCGCCATACACCGGCAAAATAGTCCAAGACTTTTCGATATGCTTCAGGCATTTTACGTGGCCAACAAACCTTGATCACGGAACATGGCCTGGTGAGTATGATGAATGAACAAGCGAAAAGAGGAAGAATACTCTGGATGTGCGCCCATTATTCTCCTGGTCTTGAAGAGGGACTTGTTAAAACGATTTCCCAGGATTTTACGATTGTTCGCATGCGCTCGATCTCAGGAATTGAGCAGGCCCTCAAGGCCTCCGTCAACACGGCCGTATTTCTGGATTTCGATTGCCCCTCAAGGGAAGATCTCGCACTGGTCCCTCGACTAAAGGAAAAATATCCGTCTGTCCCCGTTTTTCTGTTTACCGCGCTCACATCGGAAGACCTGGCGGTCTGGGCATTCAGGGCCGGGGTAAGGGACTATTTTGTCAAACCTGCGGCGCCGGAACTGGTGACGGATAAAGTGCGACGCTGTATGGGGCTGTTGCGGAACCAGGGAAGTGAGTGCCGCCCGGCTGCGTGGCAGGGCCAGTCGGTGCCCGTGCCGATAGTGGCGTCAATCGGATCGGACGAACGAAAGGTGCAGGTCGCCTGTCAGTATATAGAGAAGTTCCATCATCGTAAGATTAAGCTGGATGAGGTGGCGGGCAAGGTTCTGCTGAGCCCTTACCAGTTATGTCGCCTCTTCCGAAAAACAACAGGTCTCGCCTTCAAGGAATATCTTGTCAGGTATCGGCTTCTCAGGGCGGAAATGCTTCTCGCCGGGACTACTGTTTCAATCACGGAGATAGCTTGCGCTGTCGGTTTTTCAGACAGCTCAAACTTCCAGCGACTCTTCAGGAAGAAAAACGGCGTGTCCCCGAGAGAATATCGAAAGAACAATGTACTATCTCCTCTACCGCAAAACGGTGAACGAATCGCTCCGCAAAGGATTGTAAAGGGCATCTCCTGAGATGCCCTTTACTTTTGTCATCTCTCCTTGCCCCTAAGCGACATACCCCTCTTTTTTTCTTTCTTTGCAAGAAAGTCCGTATGTTTTGCAAGAAAGTCCGCGACATGACAGTAAAGTCGGTAAATACTTGTCTACTGATGTCGTGAAATCAGAACGACTATTGGGTGGATATTCGCAGTGCTTATTCCGAGACGCTTTTAAACAGGTTTTTACGGTGCAAGGTTTATCTTCATGAGTGGTGTTATCGCGGATACCGGCATGACCCTGAAGCGTCTTCTCGAAACTGCTCTCACAGGGTTGGTGGCGCCGGCCAACATCGTCATCGCTTCGCCCGCCGACATGGAGGTGACGGCAAACCGTCAGCTCTGCATCTTTCTCTATCAGATTTCCGAAAACCCTGCCCTGCGAAACAACCCGGACTGGCGGCCGCTCACACCCACCCATTATCCGCCATTTCCAGTAGAGCTCCTTTACCTGTTCGTCCCTTACGCCCAGGAGCGTGAGGATGAACACCGCATTCTCGGCAGGGTTACCCAGACCTTTCACGACAATGCCATTCTGCGCGGCTCGGTACTTCAAGGGACTACTCTCGCCGGGAGCGACGAGGAGATGCGGCTGGTGTATCACACGATCAGCCTCGATGAGGCGACCAAGATTTGGACCGCCTTTCCCGGCAAGCCTTTCCGTCTGGGGGTGAGTTACATCGTGACGCCGGTGAACATCTACTCAGAGCGGGTCGAGGGCGGGGGCAGGGTGATTACGCGATCGCTCGATTTTGCCCAGTCGGCGGGAGGTGCGTAATGGCTGTTGTGACATTCCCCGACCAGCGGATCGAGGCCGTCCTGACCTTCGCCCTCAGGCTCACCGATGCCTTTACCGGCCTGGAGCCGAGAGGGAGTCTGGTCCTTGCCCTTGACGGGGTACGGGCGAACGTGCCGCGGAACCGGAGCGGATATTGGCTCTTCCTCAACCTCCCGCTCACCAGCTCCGGCGGTGGCGTCGCCACCTATCGGCTTGAGGTCAGGTCGGATTTTTATGTCACGCAGGTGCAGGAAGATATCCGACCGGGCGAGATGGACCGCAGCAATCCTGTGGTGTCGCTTAACCTTGAACCGCTGCCATCCTATCCGTTTTCGGCCGGAAGCACACTCATCAGAGGGGTGGTGCAGGACGACGACGGAAACCCCATTGAGGGGGCCACGGTTGAAATCAGACATTCTTCTATTGAGACGACGACAACGGCGAGTGGGGAATTTGTGCTCTATTTTCGACAAATCACCCCTGACGACGTAGAAATTGTGGGCGGAAAGAGGCTCATGGTGGTGAATAATTCCACGAATCTGCGGATAAGGGCCAACCATCCGGATTTCAAACACAGCAATGTGGATATGCAGGTAGAGGAGGGACAGGAAAACAGTGTCGGAGGAGCTATCCAGTTGGAGCCAAAATAGTTGAACAGGAAGTTCACACAGAAAGGAGGTACACATGCCGGAGTATTTGTCACCAGGTGTCTACGTTGAGGAGTTTGAAATAGGGGCCAAACCTATCGAGGGGGTCGGTACCAGTACGGTCGGTATCCTCGGTATGACCGAGCGGGGGCCGCTCAAGCCCCGTCTGGTCACCAGCTTTACCCAGTTCAGCCGTCTGTTCGGCAGTTATACGTCGAACTCACTGACAGCCTATGCGGTGGACAGTTTTTTCAGCAACGGGGGGCAGAGGTGCTTTATCGGCCGGGTGGCGCGTTCGGGCGCCGACTCTGCCGACCTGACCATCGACCCGCTGGATATAAGTTCCGTCGGGCCGGGGGCATGGGGCAACCGGGTGGCGGTGCGGGTGGAGAACTCATCGTCGGGCGATGCCAACCAGTTCAAGCTGGTGGTGGCCTACTGGAGCGGCACACTGCCGAGCCTGGCCGAGTCGGGGGCGACGGACGAGGAGCGGCGCAGGAACCTTCGTGCCCTGCTGGACAGTGCCACCATGGTGGAGGTCTTCGACAACCTCTCCACCTCGAGCACGTCGCAGGACCACTACCTCAAGCGTGTCAACGGCATTTCCGGTCTTATAGAAATAGCAGAGCCGGCCAACGCCAACAGGCCGGCCAACACCGGCGGCGCCTTCATGGCGGCCCTGGTCAATGGTGATGACGGCGCGGCCAGCCTTACCCGCGACGACATGCGGGGCGACCCGGCAGCCCTTCCCGGCGCGCGCACCGGCCTCACCGCCTTTACCGAGGTAGACGAGATCGCCATCCTGTATGCTCCGGACATGTATTCGTCCATATTCGACGCCGCGGGCAGGACGTCGCTGGTGGATGACATACTTACCCATTGCGAAACATTGAAGGACCGGTTCGCCATCCTCGATGTTCCTTCCGGCACGGCGGACATCTCCGGCCTTACCCTCTCCGCTGCGCCGCTGAGGCCGTCTAAGTACGGCGCGGTCTACTATCCCTGGA
>JAOUDF010000161.1 GCA_029859385.1 Nitrospirota bacterium | reverse complement strand
GGAACCTATCTTTGTAATATCCTTTGCCACCCGATCGATCACGTCGTCGGGCAGGTAATGCCCGAAGGCTGCGCGGATGTTCCTGCGCTCCCGACTGGCGTCGACATACTTCCAGACCGTCGCCCCGACGAATGCCAGGGGGAGCTGAAGGAAGAGTGGCATGACCAGCGGATACCAGAGGGTATTTTCCGTAAACTGATAGAACGCAAAGGCAAGGTATGCCGCCCCGATCGCCATTGAGGCGACAAGCGACACAACCATGGAAAGGCGGACAAAACAGAACCCGAGGGCAAAACCCCAGAGGATGGCCAGCACCACATGGTCGTAGAACAGGATCGGCCTGAGGGAGGATGCGTCGAGAAGGTTGGAAAATTCGGTGGCGCCTATCTCCACGCCGCTGAGATCGGTGCCGTCCTTCGTGGAATAGACGGTATAAAAGCTGTCTTTTTGCTCCGGCTGATAGAGCTCGGAGAAACCAACAAAGACGGCTTTCCCCTTGAAATCGACCGCGGATCTACCCGAGAGGGCCTGGTCGTAGGGTACGGTCGTTACGGTCCCGGCCGGGCCGTAGTAGTTGAGATAGCGGATGCCTTCTCCCTTGTACATCAGGATCAGCGACCTCAGCCGGTTATACTGTTTTTCATCCGTAAAATCAGACCGGGCGGCCTTGAGCCGTGTCAGCATCCGTCCGGCAACCAGGGGGTCGGCCTCGAAACGCTGGCGGATGGTGCGCACCACACTGGCCAGATTGCCCCCGGATACCAAAGCATTCCTGTCGGCGGGAAGCCCTTCGGCGGCTTTGGGAGAGGCGGTTTTCAGCAGAATTATAAATGAGTCGTAAACGTCCAGTGCATAGGCCTGAAAAGCAACTACCGGCATGGTCGGCATGTCGCCTGAGCCGGCCTTGAAGGTCCAGTCCTGCCCTACCCGGACCGGTATCTTGGGCAGCGGGAAGGGGGCTCCGGCCAGGGCGGCATCGGCAAGTTGCGGAAGGGGCGGCACTATCTTTTCGATGGTGGCAGCACCGCTGTCGGAAAGATCGATCTTTTCCCGCAGCAACCGATGGGAGAGGACGACGTTACCTGCCTTCTTCATGGCTTCGGCCAGCGCGGTGTCATCGGCGGCGGACCGGGGTTCTTCAAAGAAGATATCGAAAGCAACGGCCGCGGCGCCCTGCTCGGCAAGGGTTTCAGTGAGCTCTGCATGGAGTGAGCGGGGCCATTTGCGGGGTTCGTTGAGCAGCCCCAGCCTGTCGGCCGACGCCTTGTCGATACTGACCACCACTACATCGGAGGGGGCTGACTTGGGTCCGCGGAGTTTGAAGAGAAGGGCGAGGCCCGCCTCTTCTTCGAGGTCGAGGCCAAAGGGGATGATGCTGAAGACGAGGCCGACGATGCTCGCCGCAAGACCCAGAACCAGCGACTTGCGCAAACCGGACATGCGGCTCACCTCCGGAAAAGACAAAAGGCCAGGCTTTTTCGGCCTGACCCTTTGATTTAAATGGTGGGCCGTGTAGGGATCGAACCTACGACCCGATGATTAAGAGTCATCTGCTCTACCAACTGAGCTAACGGCCCGTTGAAAACCCCACCATATTCTATTCTTTGGCGCGCCTGGCACGATTCGAACGTGCGACCCACAGCTTAGAAGGCTGTTGCTCTATCCGACTGAGCTACAGGCGCCCGTTACTGGTGCGCCCGGCAGGATTCGAACCTGCGACCCGCGGATTCGAAGTCCGTCACTCTATCCAGCTGAGCTACGGGCGCCGGAACCATTTTCCGACTGCACCCCGGAAGAGGCAGCCAGTATACACGACTTTTCTGAAAATCCAAGATGCTTTTTCGGATTTCAGGAATTATCACACAAATTCAATAATGGGGTGAGCGACGGGGATCGAACCCGCGACCACAGGAGCCACAATCCTGTGCTCTACCGACTGAGCTACGCCCACCATTATTATTGGCGCGCCTGAGAGGATTCGAACCCCTGGCCTACGGAACCGGAATCCGTCGCTCTATCCAGCTGAGCTACAGGCGCGCAGATTATTTATCTGTACAGCGGAACCAGAGCGCAAGCCTTGGTCGGGGCGAGAGGATTCGAACCTCCGACCCCCTGCTCCCAAGGCAGGTGCGCTACCAGGCTGCGCTACGCCCCGAATTCCGACCGCCTTTTTTACGTCATCGGCCTCAAAAAGTCAAGAGGTTTCACTTGCCGAGCCCTCCGCCCCCGAAAGTCCCCCAAGGGCTTCCAGACAGTTAAGGAACGCGTCGTTCGTGATAGTCCACCCGTGTACGTTTATTGTCTCTGCCATGAAAGTGTGCCTATTAAGTTGTTCCCTTGAAGGTGGCGTGCTTAACTGTCTTCCAACCCTTGGGGGACTTTCGGGGGCGGGGGGCTCAGCAAGCGAGGGCTTCGAGATGGGCGGCGACGGAGTGCGAGAGGGCCGAAAGATTATACCCGCCCTCCAGTGCAGAGAAGACACGACCGCCGCAGCATGAATCGGCGATCTCCATGATCATCCGGGTGAGGCGGGCGAAATCGGCCTCGGTCAATGAAAGGCCACCCAGGGGATCGTCCCTGTGGCTGTCGAAACCGGCGGAGATCAGGATGAACTCGGGGTTGAACGCAGTGACCAGCCTGAACCCCGCCTCAATCTCGCGGAAGAAGGTCGCTGTATCGCAGCCATGGGGCAGCGGGATGTTGTGGGTTGCCCCCCTCCCGTCTCCGCTGCCCGTTTCATCGGCGCGGCCGGTGCCGGGATAGTGGTGGGCAAGATGGGTGGAGAGGTAAAACACCGACGGGTCATCGTAGAAGATATCCTGCGTGCCGTTCCCGTGATGCACATCCCAGTCGATGATGGCAACGCGGCGTAATCCGTGGCGCTTTTGAAGATACCGTGCGCCAATGGCAACGTTGTTGAAGAGGCAGAACCCCATGGGCCTGACCGGCGTCGCATGATGACCCGGGGGGCGGACAAGGGCCATGCCGTTGACCCACTCCCCGCTCATGATGCGGCCGAGACCATCCATGACGCCGCCGGCTGCCAGTAACGCCGCCTGCCATGATTCGGGAACGACCGGTGTATCGGGATCGAGGTATGCCCGACCACCCTTTTCGCAGGCCTGCCGCACCGTTTCAACATGGCGGTTGGTGTGGCACCAGAGCAGGGCCTCTTCCTGGGCCGGGCCGGGTTCGTGAAACGTGAGCCGTTCCCGCAAGCCTGTCTTTTCCAGATAGGCAAGGATGGCCAGCAGCCGCCCCGACGTCTCGGGATGCGCCCCGGTGTCGTGCAGCAGACAATCGGGGTGATAGACCACACCGGTTGCCATTTTTCAGTCAACCGCCACGGAGGTCAGGGTGTTGCTCACCCCCGGCGTCCCCCGGACCCCGACCAGTATCAGGTCGCCCATGGCCTCAAGGTCTTCGGCCTCCACCATGGCGATGACGTCGTAGGGGCCGGTCACCGCATGGGCATTGCTCACCCCCTTGATGCCGCTCAGTGTCTCCGCAACCTTCTTCGCCTTTTCTCCCGACACGTTAATGAGCACATACGCCTTGACCGACATGACTCATCCCCCCTTTTTAGCGGCAGCGTTTTCTTTTCTCCCCACCCCGACATAATTGATGAGCGTCGAAGTGGTGGGCTCAAAATTCCACTTCAGCGGGTCAAACCGGAAACCCTTAATATCCTCCACCCGCACTTTTTCGACCGCCAGCATATCCGCAACCTCTTGCGGCTTCAGGAATCGCTTCAGCTCATGAGTCCCCTGGGGGACCATCCGAAGCACGTTCTCGGCGACGAAGATGGCAAGGAAGCCGGCGATCATATTGCGGTTAATCGTCTCGAAGAAATAGAGACCGCCCGGTTTCAGCAGGCTGATGCTTTCGCGGATGAATCCCGGCACGTCGTCCACATGCTCCAGCACCTCGGCACAGACGATGACGTCGAAAGGCGGTTGGCCCTCCACCTGCGCTACGGGGCAACAGCGATAATCTATCTCGATCCCTGATTTTCTTGCATGCTCTTTGGCGATATCAACGAACACGGGAGAAAGGTCAATGGCCGTGACCTGCGCCCCTTCTTTCGCCATCGCCTCGGAGAGGAGTCCACCGCCACAGCCTACGTCGAGGATGCGCAGGCCCTTCAGGCTGCCCGCCCGTTGCAGGATATAGTCCATCCTGAGCGGGTTGAGCTTGTGAAGCGAAGAGAAACGCCCTTTCGGGTCCCACCAGTCTTCGAGGGTGATGCCCGCCGTCTGCATCAGTGCTCGCTCCACCGCTCGTAGAGCTCGTGCTCCAGCCCCGCGTAATCGAGCACCTTCCCTACCACGAAGTGTACCATGTCGTCGATGGAGACGGGGTGGTGGTAAAAACCCGGCATGGCGGGTACGATGCCGACGTCCAGACGCGACAGTTTCAGCATGTTTTCGAGATGAATGGCCGAAAGGGGCGTTTCACGAGGAAGGAGGATAAGCTTCTTCCCCTCCTTGAGTATAACATCGGCAGCCCGTTCGATGAGGCACGACGACATCCCCTGGGCGATACGCGCCAGCGTCCCCATGGTGCAGGGCGCTACTACCATGATCGAGTAGCCAGCAGAGCCGCTGGAAGGGGGCGCCGCCAGATTGTCGTTCTCGTAGAAGTGGATATTTTCAGCCCTGGCCAGTTCGCGCAACCTCCTCTGCACCGTGCTGTGGGTGCCGCCGAAGTCTATCCCCAGTTCACGCCGCAACACCTCCTCGCCGCTCTTGGAAATGACTACCGCCAGATTGCCGCAATGTCTCGCCAGTTCCTGCATGAGGTGCAGTCCGTAGACCGCCCCCGATGCACCGGTGATAGCCAGAATCCCCTTGTCGTACGTTTTTTTGTGTACTTTACCCAAGTCCCGCCTCCTTCAGTATGCGCGCCACCCGCTCCTCTACATCCCTCGGCATCGTTATCTTCGTGCCCCAGACTCGCTTCGTCTCGGGGAATATCTTGTTCGTCGCGTCGATCCCCATCTTGGAGCCAAGCTCCGGCTCCGGCGAGGCAAAGTCGAGGTAGTCTATGGGGGTATCCGTGATGATGGTCGTATCCCGCGCCGGGTCGGTCCGCGTCGCAATGGCCCAGATCACGTCGTCCCAGCTCCGCACATCGATGTCGTCGTCCACTACAACGATGTACTTCACGTAGAGGAACTGTTTGAGAAATCCCCAGAGGGCCATCATCACCCGCTTTGCGTGGCCGGGATATTCCTTCTTGATGGAGACCACCGCCATCCGGTACGACACCGCCTCCATGGGGAGGTGAAAGTCAACGATCTCCGGGACCTTCTTTTTGAGCAGCGGAACAAAAATCTCGTTGAGGGCCAGGCCAATGACCGCATCCTCCCGGGGAGGTCGTCCCGTAACCGTAGTGAGGTAGTACGGATTCTTGCGGTGGGTGATTGCCTTCACCCGAAAGACCGGGAAGGGTTCGGCGGGGTTGTAGTAGCCGGTGTGGTCGCCGTAGGGCCCCTCGGGGGCCTCCTCGCCGGGAACGATCTCGCCTTCCAGCACGATCTCGGCCGTGGCCGGTACCTCCAGCGGGACAGTCTTGCACTTCACCAGTTCCAC
>JAOUDF010000018.1 GCA_029859385.1 Nitrospirota bacterium | reverse complement strand
CTTTCAGAGGAGCTGGCAGACACCGCCTGCATCGAGCGCCATACGGCAGGATTTGAGTCGTGGCGCGAGATTGTGGCGCAGTGCACGCCTGAGCAGGCAGCCGAGGCGACCGGTATCGCTGCTAGTGAGATTCGCCGTCTGGCGCATCTCTATGCCTCTACTCGTCCCGCGGCCATCCTGACGGGCATGGGTGTCCAGTATTATCGCCACGGCGGGGCCACGATGCGGGCCATCGACGCACTGGGTGTCATTACCGGCAATATTGGAATTCCCGGTGGCGGCGTCTCCTTTGATTTCTCCAGTCGGTCGTCTTTCGATTATCGGGCCTGGATGGGTATGGAACATGTACGGGAGAGCAGGTCGATTCCCCGCCCGCGGCTTGGCGCTGAATTACGCAGGCTGGCGACTTCCGGTACGCCGATCCGGTCGGCATGGTTCACGGCGGCCAACCCGGTGACCCAGAGCCCCGATTCACAGGGGATACTCAAGGCACTTGAATCGGTGGAATTCAAGGTGACCATTACCCCGTTCGACAGCGATACCGCCCGCGCTTCGGACCTTGTGCTGCCGGCATCTACCTTCCTGGAAAAAGAGGATGTGCGCGGCACCTATTGGCAGCCGTGGGTCGGCTTCATGAACAAGGTTGTCGAGCCTCTTGGTGAATCGTTGTCGGAGACTGAGATCTTCAGGCTGCTCGGTGAACGGATGGGCATCTGTGAACAGATGTCGGGCGACTGGGTCGAGGCTTCGCTGAGCCCGGTGAGCGACAAAGGGCTTAACAAGGAATGGTTGAGGGAAAACGGCGGGGGGCGATCGCCGATGGTTCCGGTAGTGCCCTTTGAAGATGGGACATTTCCGTCCGAGAGTGGCAAGTTTCAGTTTCTGACCGCGCTCCCCGTTATCGACCGACAAGTTGATCCTGCCTTTCCGTACATCCTTTTGACCCCCAAGGCCAAGGGGTGGCACAATTCTAACCTCTGGAAGGCCGATCATCCCACTCTGCCCACGGCCTACATTCATCCGGACAGTGGCAAGCCTGACAATCGAGTGCTCTGCATCGAGTCCAGGACCGGGGTGCTGCGCGTGTTGCTCAAGCACAACGCCGATGTCTGTCGAGGCACGGTTATGGTTTATCAGGGAAGCAACGTCGACCTTGGTGGAGGAGTCAACGTTCTGACAACGGATGAGCTGACCGATTTGGGTGACTGCGCCTGTTTTGGTGAAACCCGGGTGCGGGTGGTGGTCGACGAGACGACCTGTGGCTGTCGCTGAGGAGTGTTCCACGTGGAACAGGCTGTGAATAATCAATCAAATCAAATGGTTGAGGTGGTTTTTAAGGTGGAGGAGTGGTTCTCGGGTCGCCGTCTGGACCATTATCTTTCCCGCCGCCTTATCCGGTATACGAGGACCGAGATTCAGCAGATCATCCGCGAACGGGCCATGGACCGGAATGGCCGTGCCCTGCGTCCCAGCACGCCGGTGCGACCGGGCGACGAATTCATCATCCTCTACCCCCAGCGTCAGGAGCGGGAGTGTTCGTCTGAAATCCCTATTCTCTACGAGGACGATTATATTATGGCGGTGGCCAAGCCGCCGGATATGACGGTTCATCCCACGGCGCGGGTGCAGCAGAACACCCTTATTGTAAAGCTGCGCGGCCGGCAGGGAGAGGGGGAGAAGAAGCTGTTACTCTGCCATCGTCTCGACCGGGAGACCAGTGGGGTGACGCTCCTCGCCAAGGGGAGCGAGGTCGCGGCGCGCATTGTGCCCAAGTTCGAGAGTCGCGATGTGGAAAAGGAGTATCTTGCAATCGTATGCGGCGAAGTGCTTCAGGACGAAGGAGTGATCGAGCTTCCCCTCGGGCCATTGCCCGGCAAGGTGAGGCTGAAACAGGGGGTTGACCATGGCTCCGGCAAGCCGGCGGAGACCTGGTTCGAAGTATTGGAACGGGTGAATGGATTTACGCTGGTGAGGGCACTGCCAAAGACGGGGCGCCTGCATCAGATCCGTGTCCACTTTGCGGCTATCGGCCATCCGCTGGTCGGGGACAAGATTTACGGTCCGGACGAGGCCTGTTTTGTGGAATTTATCGAGCGGGGTTTTGATGACGAGTTGAAGGACAAGCTGCTGATTCGTCGACATGCACTGCATGCTGCTTCTCTGTCATTTACCCATCCGGTAACCGGGGAGCGGCTTCGGATCGAGGCGCCACTGCCGGGCGACCTGGCGGATTTCATTGCCGAAAGGAGAATCGCATGAAGTTTCTTACTGAATATCTCTGGTTTGAGACCCGGAAGAAGCGGGAGTATATAAACATCACCGACACCGTGGTAAAACTGGTGAACAAGAGCGCGGTAAAAGAGGGAATGGTCCTGGTGTCGGCCATGCACATTACCGCCGGGGTATGGGTCAATGATGCGGAAAGCGGCCTTCTGCAGGATATCGATGAGTGGCTTCAGCATCTGGCGCCGGAAGGCCCGGATTACCGCCATCACCGTACAGGCGAGGATAACGGCGACGCCCATCTGAAGAGTCTGCTGGTGCATAATCAGGTTATCCTGCCGATAACCAGCGGGGCGCTGGATCTGGGTCCCTGGCAGCAGGTTTATTACGCGGAGTTCGATGGCAGACGGCGAAAGCGGGTGGTGGTCAAGGTGATGGGCGAGTAACATGGACTACAGCGGGTTTGTGTGACGCGCCCCATGTTGGGTGGTGCCGCCGAATATCTCAACCAGCCGAGTTTCATTGTAAGTATATGTCGCTATTGATAAAAAGGGGGAACATGAAAAATCGAATAGTTGTTCTTTGCGGAGTGGCTCTTCTTGGCCTCGGAATGTTGACTGCCTGCGGTGAAAGCCCGAAAAAGACGCTGGAGACGGCGAAGTTCGAGGAACAGCAGGGAAACCTGGAGCATGCGGGCAAGCTGTATCAGCAGATCATTCAGCAAAAGCCCGATTCGCCTGAGGCGGCCGAGGCCAAGGCAGCAATGGCAAGAATCATGGAAAAACAGGGCGGACCACAATAGAGAAGGGAAAGGCTGCAAGATTGGAAAGTGAGGACTATCGCGCGTAGTTTTCCGGCGAGTTGGTAAAGACGATACTGCCGTCTTCTGCTACGACCTGCCTTATCCGCGAGCTGTCGTATCTGGCAAGACGCTGGGAACCGCTGCGTGAGCCGGTCCAACTGCGCTGATACACGGTTTCTCCCCCGCTACCCGTCTTCTCCCCGTAGTTTCTCATGATTTTCTTAACGTAGTGCTGAGTCTCTTTATAAGGCGGGATGCTTTGCCATCGATTGACGGCACTCTCACCTGCATTGTAGGCCGCGAGGGCCAGCGGTACGCTGCCGTTGAAATAGTCGAGCAGATACCTCAGGTATCTTGTCCCACCATCGATATTCTGCTCCGGATCAAATGAATCCTGCACGCCAAGTCTGGCGGCGGTACCTGGCATAAGCTGCATGAGACCCCTCGCGCCTTTGGGCGATACGGCATAGGGGTCAAAGTCCGATTCGGCCCGTATCACCTCCATGAGCAACAGGGGGTCAAGGCTGTACCGCTCTGCCTTCTTCTCCACAATCGACCGTATGCCCCCTTGTGATATCCTTTCGCCGCCTGTCGACGCACTGGTTGCGTCACTCGATGAAGATGGGGGTGCAGCCGGTTTTTCCTTCATGACGCGCACGGCTCCCGTGGTCTGCACATTGGTAAAATGCACCACGCCGTTTTCATCGGTAAACTGGTAGATATCGGCGCAGACTGCTGACGGCGCCAGCATGATGAAGCAGATAAGGTAAAGAAATCGACGCATGCTTGATCCGATTAGGATTTTTAGCGAGGAAACAGCATATACCTTATACTTATCGGCCAATTTCGGGGTTGCATTACCCTTGCTTGCCGTTTTTGCCCTGAATGAGGTATTTCCTTACCGCTGCGGAGTGCTCGTTGTATGTCTTTGAAAAATAGTGCGTTCCGTCCTTTTTTGACACGAAATAAAGGTATTTTGTCTTGGCAGGATAAAGAGCGGCGATTATGGATGCCTTCCCGGGGTTTGCTATAGGTCCAGGCGGTAACCCTTTATAGCGGTAGGTGTTGTACGGCGAATCATATACCATGTCCTTGCGTTTCAGCTTGCCGGTAAATCGGTCGCCAAGGGCGTAGATGACGGTGGGGTCGCTCTGCAGCGGCATGCCGATCTTCAGCCGGTTGTAACAGACGGCGGCGACAATCGGGCGCTCAAACTCGGTGAGCACCTCTTTTTCCACGATTGACGCAATGGTGATGATCTCCCGTTCCGACAGGCCTATGGCCTTAGCCCGTTCGGCCAGCTCCGGCGTATATATCTCCTTGTATCGGCGAACCATCTTTCGGATGATCTCCAGCGGCTTCATACCCTTGGGAAAGAGATAGGTGTCGGGGAACAGGTACCCCTCCAGCGTAGGGCCCTCGACCTTGAAGGTGGCGACCAGTGCCGGATCATCTATCATCGCTCTGAATTTCTCGGCCGTCAGCAGCCCGTGCCGCTCCAGAAGCATTCCGACCTGGGCCGCGCTCAGACCTTCAGGAAAGGTGATTGGAATTTCGATAATACGGCCTTCCCGGAAGATGCTGATGATCTTTTCGGGAGTCATGGACGAATTGAGCGCATAGGTTCCAGCCCGAACGTTACGGTCAATCTTCTTCCAGCGGGCGAGCTGGGTAAAAATCCAGGCATTGCGGATCAACCCCTCATGCTCGAGCTTGGCTGCAACCTCCCTGAATGCCGCATTCTCGGGGAATTCGATCTCCTTGTCCTGGCGCGGCCCAGTAGGGGGGGTGAAAGTCTGTACATAAAGATACAGGCTCCCCAGAAAGGCCAGAGCAACGCTGATCCATAAATATTTGTGTTTCATCCTACCGCGCACCTTCAGTTGGAGCTTTGTCAGCCCTCATCGATCTGTATTGCAGGTAGCCGCTCAGAATTATGACTGCGGCAACCTTGTCCACCACACCTTTTCGTTTTTTTCTCGATAGATCTGCCTCGACAAGGACACGCGTCGCGGCAGTTGTGCTGAGTCGTTCATCCCATAGATGAATGGGCAGTTTTGTTGTAATCTCAAGCAAACGGCCGAATTCCCGTGCTTTTTCAGCTAGCGGGCCTTCCGTGCCGTTCATGTTGACGGGGAGTCCTACGACAATCTCATCTACTTCATACTCATCGACCAGTTCCCGGATCGCTTGAAGGTCCCTCTCCCGCCCGCGCGATTCAAGGACCTTCAGTCCTGAGGCGGTGAGTCCCAGGGCGTCGCTTACGGCAATGCCGATACGTTTGCTTCCGAGGTCTAGGGCGAGAATTCTCATAAGAAAAGAGGTGGTTACATCTGGCCGGAGCGCAAGATGGCGATGACCAGCCACAGCCCCAGTATGCCGGCGATGACGAATCCCGTCACCCCAAGCGCGGGAAATCCGAAAAGGAGCTTCCCCTGGCCTGAATGAATGATAATGGACGAACCTATGATAATTGCTGAAATGACCAGTGAAAAGGAGATCCTGTTGCTCGATCGGTCCATGTCCCGTATAAGCCGGTCCATGCCGATGTGTTCCATGCGTACCTGGGCATCATTGGTCAGCGCCTTGCGTACCAGTGCCCCAAGCTGCTTCGGCAGCATTTCCAGCAGGTCGGTAATGACTATGAGGTCCCGCCGGAACTTCCTTGCCACCTTGCCTGGGCTCTGCTGTCGCGTAATAAGGGTCAGGGCGTAAGGCTCAGCAACCTCCATGAAGTTAAATTCGGGGTCGAGCTGCCGGCCTATGCCTTCTACCGTCAGGAGCGCCTTGTTGATCAGCAGTAGATCGGGTTGAATCTTCAGTTTGTGCTTGATGGCCAGCCGAATGACGTGGTCGATATAATCGCTGATGTTGATCTGTTTCAGCGTCTTGCCGTAGACAGGCTCCAGCACGTCCACCAGATCGGCCTTGAACTCTCTTCTGAATTTCTCAAGGTCGACCTCGACGCCGAGAAATCCCAGTTTGATGTATTGGTGCACCATCATGTCGAAGTCCCGCTGGACGATGGCGATAAAGGTCTTGCTGATGACATCCTTCAGTTCGTCGGTCAGGCGGCCCATAATGCCGAAATCGACCAGGGCGATCGTGCCGTCCTGCAGCACAAACATGTTGCCCGGGTGCGGATCGGCGTGGAAATAGCCGTCCTCGAATATCTGCTTGAAGAAGGCCTCAGCCCCCTTTCGTGCCAGCTCTCCGCGATCCAGGCCGCTTGCCTCGATCTTTTCAAACTCGTCGATCCGCATGCCCCGGACGCGCTCCATGACCAGCACGCGCCTTCGGGAAAGGTCGTGGTACACCTTCGGCACATAGAGAAAGGGGTCATTCTCGAAGTTACCCCTTAGCCGTGAGGCATTATCGGCTTCCATGGTGAAGTTGAGTTCCTTGCGGATGGTGCGGGCAAACTCGTTGACGATTGCGGTGGGGTTGTAAACGCCGACCTCGGGGACATAGGTCTCCGCGAGCGAGGCCAGAGTGTAGAGGAGGTGTATGTCCAGCTCGATGGTTTTTTCAATGTTGGGACGCTGGACCTTGACGATTACCTCCTCACCGTCGGCCCCGTTGGCGAGTGTCGCGCCATGGACCTGGGCGATGGAGGCGGCGGCGATGGGCGTTTCATCGAAGCTTGCAAAGGCTTCGGATATGCTGCATCCGAGCTCCCGCTCTATAACCGCTTTTGCCTCATCGACGGGAAAGGGCGGGACTTCGTCAAGCAGTTTCTTGAATTCTTCGGCAAATTCCAGGGGGATCAGGTCGGGCCGGGCGCTCAGTATCTGCCCGAGCTTGATGAAGGTAGGGCCCAGCTCCTCCATGGCAAGCCTCAGCCGCTCGGCCGGGGTCTTTTTTTCGTAGGCTTCCTGCTTCTGGAAGGTAACGAGGCGCATCCCCGCCGACATGAGACCGCCCAGGCTCATCTGGTCGATGAACTGGCCGAACCCGTGCTTTATGGCGATGTTGACAATCTGTCGCGTCCTGGCAACATCCCGAAACCGGAATTTTACCTTGGCGGGGAAAATGCTCATGATTGAATCCGATTACCTCTCGATCAGGCGCCTCTTTCCTCTTCGAGCTTCTTTACCCTGGCAGAGAGGGCCTGCACCTTCTTGCTGAGGGCCTCCAGCTCCTTCTTGCTAGCAATGTCGGTCTTCTCTACAGCGGCCTGCACCGCCCCCTTGACCAGTTTTTCGATCTCCTTGCCGCTCTCCTGGGCCTTCTTGGAGACCTCTTTTATCAGCTTCGCGCCTTCCTTGTCCGACAGTTCCCCCTTCTTGACCATCTCGTCGATCAGCTCCACTGCCTTTTCCTGCATCCCGATTCCCGCGAGCATGGCCTTACGAATGATCTCTATCATCCGTTCCCCCTTTCTCTTGCAATGATGTTGGCTACATGGTCAAGTGCCTCTCCGATCTTTGCGGGCTCCTTGCCCCCCGCCTGGGCCATTTCCGGCTTGCCGCCGCCGCTCCCGCCCACCATCGGTGCGATCTCCTGAATGATTTTACCCGCGTGCAGGCGGTCTGTCAGGTCTTTCGTCACCATGACCAGGAGTGAGGCCTTTCCGTCGTTCTCCGCGCCCAGGGCGATTACCCCGGAACCGAGCCGATCGCGGACCTTGTCGCCAAGGCCCCGCAGGTCCTTCGCCTCATTGCCGCTAAGCTTGCGAATCAGCGCCTTGACGCCTCCGATCTCCCGGAGACCGGCCAGCATCTCGCCGGCGGCGGAGGTGGCCATCTTCTCGTTGAGCTTCTCCAGCTCCTTTTCCAGTTCCCGGGCCTGGGTCGCCAGTTTTTCGACCCTTTCGGCCACCTGAAGCTCTCCCGACTTTAGAACCTCGGCGGCGCTCCTGAGCTCCCGCTCATACCCCTTTATGGCGCTATAGGCCCCGAGCCCCGTAACGGCCTCGACCCGTCGAGTCCCGGCGGCGACGGCGCTCTCCGACATGATCTTGAAGAGCCCGATCTCGCCCGTGGCCCGGCAGTGGGTACCGCCGCAAAGCTCCCGGCTGAAATCATCCACCGACACCACCCGTACCGTGTCGCCGTACTTTTCGCCGAAGAGCGCCATGGCCCCCGAGCGTATCGCCTCATCCGCTGCCATGACTGCGGTGCTCACCGGCAGGTTGTTCAGAATCTGCTCGTTGACCACGCTCTCGATGCGGTCCAGCTCGTGGCGGTTGAGGCCGGAGAAGTGGGTGAAGTCGAACCTGAGCCGGTCGGGCTCTACCAGCGACCCGGCCTGCTTTACGTGATCTCCCAGCACCAGCCGGAGCGCCGACTGGAGGAGATGGGTGGCGGTATGATTCCGTGCCGTGGCGCGGCGTCGCTCCACATCTACCGCCGCCTCCAGCACGTCTCCCTTCTTCAGGGTCCCGCTGGTAACCTTTACCCGGTGCACGATGAAGTCCGGCAAGGGTTTCACCGTCTCCTTCACATGAAGCCGGGCCTGCTCGCTCTCCAGCGCGCCCTCGTCGCCCACCTGGCCGCCGCTCTCGCCGTAAAAGGGGGTAACGTCAAGGACCAGCTCGGCATCCTGTCCTTCCGTTGCCGCGTCCGACAGTGCGTCGCCGATAATGATGGCGAGCACCCGGCTCTGTCCCTCGACCGATTCATATCCCGTAAAGCGCACGGCCCCTGCCGCCTCCTGCGCCTGCTTGTAGACGGCCTTTACCCGTTCTTCGCCCGATCCGGCCCAAGCTGCCTTGGCCCGCTCCCGCTGCTCCACCATGGCGGTCTCGAACCCCTGGCGGTCCAGATGGAATCCCTGTTCCTCGACGATCTCCTCCATAAGGTCGAGGGGGAAACCGAAGGTGTCGTAGAGCCTGAAGGCCTCGTCGCCGGGGAAGTCGGCAGTGCCCTTCACCCGCGTCTTCTCCATGGCGTCGGCGAGAAGTTTGAGCCCCTGGTCGAGGGTGGCGGCAAAGCGCTCCTCTTCGATCAGAACCACTTTAGCGACATAACCATGTCGCTCGATAACCTCCGGGTACGCCTCTCTCATCAGCTTGACCACCTCGCCGGAAAGGAGGTGGAGAAAGGGTCGGTCCAGCCCCAGCATCTTTCCGTGACGTGCCGCCCGGCGAAGGATACGCCTCAACACATACCCGCGCCCTTCGTTGGACGGCACCACGCCGTCGGTGATCAGGAAGGTGATGGCGCGGATATGGTCGGCAATGACCCGGAGAGAGACATCACTCTTTTCGCCGCTTCCGTAGGTCGTCTTCGCCATGGCTGCCGCCGCATGAAGCAGCGGCTGGAACAGATCGCTGTCGTAGTTGCTGGTCTTGCCGTTGACCACGGCGGTGATGCGCTCCAGTCCCATGCCGGTGTCGATGCTGGGTTTGGGCAGAGGGGTGAGGTTCCCGGCGGCGTCCCGGTCGTACTGCATGAAGACCAGGTTCCATATCTCCAGGTGACGGTCGCAGTCGCACCCCACGGCGCAGGTCGGCTTGCCGCAGCCGACATGGGCGCCCTGGTCGATGTGGATTTCGGAGCAGGGGCCGCAGGGGCCGGTGTCGCCCATCTGCCAGAAGTTGTCTTTTTCGCCGAGGCGGATTATCCGCTCGGCAGGGACGCCGACCTTGTCGCGCCAGAGGGCGAAGGCCTCGTCGTCATCCTTATAGACGCTTATCCAGAGCCGATCCTTGGGCAGCTTCACCACCTCGGTGAGGAACTCCCACGCATAGATGATTGCATCTTCCTTGAAGTAGTCGCCGAAGGAAAAGTTCCCCAGCATCTCGAAGAAGGTGTGATGACGCCCGGTCCTGCCGACGTTCTCCAGGTCGTTATGCTTGCCGCCCGCCCTGACGCACTTCTGCACCGTTGCAGCGCGGGTATACTCGCGCTTGTCCTGGCCGAGGAAGACGTCCTTGAACTGCACCATCCCCGCGTTGGTAAAGAGCAGGGTCGGGTCGTTGCGGGGGATGAGGGCCGAAGAGCGGACATTCTGGTGGCCCTTGCTTACGAAATAGTCGATAAATGCCTTTCTCAGTTCGCTGCCGGTCAAGTTGTTCTCCTTGGTCGTAAAATAATGGACTTAAAAAACCTAAACAATTTTTTCCAGAACGCGGTACACCGTCTCCGCTGAAAACCCGCGCCGCGAGAGATACCCTGCAAGACGCCGCTTTATGACCGGTTGATCGAGGCCTGCCATGGTCTTTAACCGCTTCCCTGCCAGCACCAGCGCTTCGTCCAGCTCGTTAACCCCTTTCAGGGCTTCCGTGATAATCTCGTCAGCGAGCGCTGTCTCGATCCCCCGCCTTCGCAGCCGCTGCCGGAGGACGGCGCGCCCGACAATGCCCTTTCGCTTGAGCTCTTCAACCAGGGCCTCGGCCAGTCGTCGATCATCCAGATAGCGGTATTCCCGGAGCCGCCGGATGACCTCTTCCTCGACCGCTTCGTCATAACCGGCCTGCTTCAGGCGCTTCCTGATCTCCGATTCCGTGCGGGCACTGTAGCCCAGCCAGCGGCAGGCGGCATTCCACGCGTCCTGAGTCTGCCGGGCCGGGGGCACGAACTAGTCTTCTCCCAACCGGCTGAGCTTGATCTCTCCCCCGCCCGCGCCCGGCTTCTGGAAGGACTTGGACTGGCCTTTCTCGTCCTCGTCGGCCAGGTCACTGGTGGACATGATTCCCTTTACCTTCAGCACGAAGTCGTCGACGTTGGAGGCATTCTTCAGCGCCTCTTCGTAGGTGATGAGCCCCTGCTTGTAGAGGTCGAGCAGCGACTGGTCGAAGGTCTGCATGCCGTACTGGGAGCGGCCCGCCGCGATGATGTCGTGGATCAGCTTGGTCTTGGTCGAGTCGATGATCGACTCCTTTACGGTCAGCGTAGCGACCAGCACCTCCACTGCCGGGACACGCCCCTTGCCGTCGGACTTGGGGATAAGGCGCATGGAGACGATCCCCTTGAGCACGGCGGCCAGCTGAATCCGTATCTGTTGGTGCTGGTGCGGCGGGAAGACCGTGATGATACGGTTGATCGTCTCGGTGGCGTCGGTGGTATGCAGGGTCGACATGACCAGATGGCCCGTTTCCGCGGCGGTGAGCGCTGTCTCGATGGTATCGAGGTCGCGCATTTCGCCGACGAGGATGACGTCGGGATCCTGACGAAGGGCGGCGCGGAGGGCGCTGCTGAACGAGTCGGTATCGATGCCCACCTCCCGCTGGTTGATGATGCTCTTCTTGTCGAGATGGAGGAACTCGACCGGGTCTTCAATGGTGATGATGTGGTCGGTGTAGGTAGTGTTTATGTGGTCGATCATGGCGGCCAGCGACGTCGACTTACCGCTACCGGTGGTTCCCGTTACCAGGATGAGTCCGCGCCGCTCGAGTGCCAGCTTCTCCAGCACCTTGGGCAGCTTCAGTTCGTCAATGGTCGGTATCCTGATAGGAATATGACGGAAGACCATGCTGATGGTGCCGCGCTGCTGGAAGGCGTTGACCCTGAATCGGCCCAGTCCCGGCACGCCGTAGGCAAGGTCGACCTCGCACTTGGTCTTGAACTTCTCCTTTTGTGAGTTGTTCATGATGGAAGAGGCCAGGGCCACTACATCCTCGCGGCTCAGCTTAGGCTGGTCCATCATCGGGGCCAGGCCGCCGTCCAGGCGCATGACCGGAGGGATTCCCACCTTCAGATGAAGGTCGGATGCCTTGTTCTCCACGGTGGTTTTCAGAAGATCATTGATGCTGACCGCCATATTTACGCCCTCCCTGCCAGAGCTCCCGCCGGCTTGAGAATTTCACGGATGCGGGCTTCGATCTCCGCCGCCGTCTCGGTTTTTTCTCTCAGATATTTCAGCGTATTTTCGCGGCCCTGTCCGATACGGGTACCGCTGTAGGAATACCATGCCCCGCTCTTGTCGATAACCCCTTTGTCAACGCCCAGGTCGACAATCTCTCCCATCCGGGAGATCCCTTCATTGAACATCAGGTCGAACTCGGCCTGCCGGAAGGGCGGGGCCATCTTGTTTTTCACCACCTTGACGCGCACCCTGCCGCCGATGACCTCATCACCGTCCTTGAGGGCCGATATCTTGCGTACATCGATCCTTTGCGAGGCATAGAACTTCAGCGCGTTGCCGCCGGTGGTGGTCTCCGGATTGCCGAACATCACCCCGATCTTCATCCGGATCTGGTTGATGAAGATGAGCGTGGTCTGCGACTTGCTCGTGGCAGCGGTCAGCTTGCGGAGGGCCTGGGACATGAGGCGGGCCTGGGCGCCCATCTGGGCGTCTCCCATCTCCCCCTCCAGCTCGGCCCGGGGGACCAGCGCCGCCACCGAGTCGATGACGATGATATCCAGCGCCCCGCTCCTCACCAGGATTTCGGCAACTTCCAGCGCCTGTTCGCCCGTATCGGGCTGGGATATGAGCAACTCCTCGGTATTGATCCCCAGACGCCTCGCATAGTTAACGTCGAGGGCGTGCTCCGCGTCGATAAAGGCCGCGCTGCCCCCTGCCTTCTGGGCTTCGGCAATGGCATGAAGGGCCAGGGTGGTCTTGCCGGACGATTCGGGGCCGTATATCTCGATGATCCTGCCGCGGGGGTAGCCGCCTATGCCCAGGGCTACATCGAGGCTCAGCGACCCCGACGGGATTGCCGGAATATCCGCTATGGCCTGACCGGCCCCAAGCTTCATGATGGAGCCCTTGCCGAACTGCTTTTCTATCTGGCTTACCGCCAGATCAACGGCCTTCAACTTGTCTTCCCGTTCTCCCATATTTGCTCCCTTCTCAGGGACGGCCATTTGCCGTCCGGTTACAGATACTTGTTATGGTCTATCATTTTTTCTCGATTACCGTGACGGCGAAGAGTTTTGTGTACTCGGCACCGCCAGGTTTTAAATCACTTTTAAAAACGGCGACTTCGCCAAGTGGAAACTCACCAAAGGTACATCCCTGAAGCGTCATCATCCCCTCCGACAGCTCCCTGCTCCGTCGGGGTGACCTGACCCGTCCCACCGTGAGATGAGGGTGAAACGGCTTGCCTTCACGGGGGAAACCCGACTTCTCCAGCATATCTTCCAGTTCAAGCTGCAGGGCTTTCAGTCGCCCCGAAGGCTCCTGAAGGCCTATCCAGAGGACTCGCGGGTTCTTCAGCCCCGGGAATGCGCCTGCGCCCGATACGCCGATAGTCGTTAGAGCAATGGCTGACAGACTTTCAAGGGAGGCTTTGATATCGTCCAGCCTCGTATCGTCGATCTCCCCCAGGAACTTCAAAGTCAGGTGCATCCCGTGTCGGCCAACCCACCTTACATCGGCGCCTGTAGACCGAAGCGGATCGACCGCCCTTCCAACGGCGTTCTTTATTGCCTCAGGTATGTCAATGGCTATGAACAGGCGCAAGAAACGACTCCAGCATTGCCAGGGCCTGCTCGGCAGTTGCGGATTTGATCTCCTCGCGGCTGCCGTCGAAGTTGTGTCGCTGCACCTCAGCCCCGTCTCGTCCTGCAACCGCAATATAGACCAAACCCACCGGCTTGGCCGGTGATCCTCCACCAGGCCCGGCGATGCCCGTGACCGCCACGGCGGCATCAGCACCGCTCTTTTCCAGAGCTCCCTGCGCCATGGCGACAGCAGTCTGGGCGCTCACGGCACCGTGATCGGCGATTATACCCGGCGCCACTCCGAGCAGTTCGGTCTTGGCCTCATTGCTGTAGCAGATAAAGCCGCGGTCGAAATAGCCGGAACTGCCCGGCACATTGGTTATTCTGTGGGCAATCAGGCCGCCGGTGCAGGATTCAGCTGTAACGAGCCGCCACGCTTTAGCCGTCAACATCGCGCCAATCCGGACTTCGGATGCATCGGTCATCGGTCCTCTCCTTGATCCCTACACGATAAAACGTAAGGCAATCTGAAGGCAGAGATTTGCGTAAATTCCGGCGGCCACGTCGTCCATCATCACGCCCCAGCCGCCGGGGAGATTATCCTGCAGCTGCCTGGCCGGGAACGGTTTGAGGATGTCGAAAAAACGAAACAGGAGAAAGCCGGCCACTACAAAGCCAACAGAGGGCGGCACCAGCCAGAGGGTAATCATCTGGCCGGCTATTTCGTCAATAACAATGGGTGAGGCGTCCTTTTTGTCGAAGTGTTTCTCGGCAACTGACGACGCCCAGACCCCGGCAAGGGTTACGGCAATGATAAGCCCGAGACCTGCTATCGGGCTGATTTGCGAAAGCAGCAGGGCCGGCAGAATGCCCACAAGGCTGCCCGCCGTACCGGGAGCCCAGGGGGAATATCCTGCCCCTCCGCCGGTGGCGATGAAGACGGCAGCTCTGTTCAAAAACCCCCCGTATTTAAATAAAAAATCCTAGCATCTTCCGTCTTGCGGCGTCAAGACATACGGGCGCGTTAAATTTTGCATTCGCGACGGTGAAGATGGTATATTTGTAGCCCTGCTGCGTTCATTCCGGCGACTATACTTTTCGGTACGGCGAAAGGACATTCAGACCAATGCAAATGCGCAAGATCACCTTCTTCCCCGACAACAAGACCATCGAGGTTCCGCAGGATGTGCACATCCTGAAGGCCGCCAACATGCTCGATATACATATCAACGCCTCCTGCGGAGGCAATGCGACTTGCGGCAAGTGCCTCGTGACCATCAAGGAGGGGCAATTCGAGACAACCCAGACTCCCCACCTCTCCCGCGAAGAAACAGGCCGGGGACACGTGCTTTCGTGCATCACTCACGCGCTGACCGATCTGGTAGTAGAGATTCCGGTAGAATCACGGATGCAGAAGGGGCACAAGATCGCCACGGCCAGCAAGTACGACCTTCAGGAGCGGTTCCGGGAGATCTGCGGCGAGATAGTCCCCAGGACCAAAAAACTCTGCGTCACTCTGCCGCCGCCGAACCTGAGCGACAATATCAGCGATCTGGAACGGCTGAAGCGCGAGATTGCCAAAGCGGGGTACAGCACCGAGCACTTCCACTGCAACCACGCCCTTCTCAAAAAGATGGCGAAGGTGTTGCGGGAGAGCGATTGGGAGGTCAATGTCACCCTCTACGAAACCGGCAATGCGATGGAGCTGCTGGAACTTCAGCCCTGCGTTGCGGGCCAGAAGCGTTACGGTATTGCCGTTGACGTAGGCACCACCACCGTCGTCGTCTATCTGGTGGACATGGAAGACGGCCACATCATCGACCGCGGCTCAACGTATAACGCGCAGGTCCGCTGCGGCGACGACGTCATTACCCGTATCGTCTACGCCACCGAGATGGGTGGATTGGCCGAACTCCAGCGCCTGGTGGTTGAAAACGTCAACACCCTCATCGGCGACATGGCCGAAAAGCACGGCATCGCGATCAACCACATCGACAACATCGTCATCGCGGGTAACACCACCATGACCCAGCTCTTCTACGGCATGGACCCGGCCCATATCCGCGAGGAGCCCTACATCCCCACCGCCACCATGTTCCCCCTCATCCGCGCTAAGAGCCTTGGCCTCAAGGTTAACGAACAGACCCTGCTCTACGCCGCGCCGTGCGTTGCCTCCTACGTTGGCGGCGATATCAGCGCCGGTGTGCTTGCCGCGCAGATTCACAAGCGGGAAGAGGTCTGCATCTTCATCGACGTCGGCACCAACGGCGAGATCGTGCTGGGGAACCAGGACTGGATGATGACCGCCGCCTGCTCCGCCGGCCCATGCTTTGAGGGGAGCGGCATCAAGCATGGCATGCGCGCCATGGAGGGGGCCATCGAGGCGGTCACCGTCGACCCGAAGACGCTGGAGCCGACCTACGAAGTCATCGGCGGGGTAAAGCCCATCGGCATCTGCGGCTCGGGCATGATCGACGCGCTGGCCGAGATGTACCTCTCCGGCGTCATCGACCAGCAGGGGAAGATCCGCGAAGACCTCAAGCATCCGCGCATTCGCCTGGGCGATCACGGGCTGGAGTACGTGCTGGCCTGGCGGGTTGAGAGCGGCATCAACAAGGAGATCGTTCTTACCGAGGTCGACCTCGACAACCTCATCCGCGCCAAGGGCGCCATCTATGCCGGTTTCACCACCCTGCTGGCCGAGATGGGGATGACCTTCGACGACATCACCAAGCTCTACATCGCCGGCGGCTTCGGCAATTACATCAACATAGAGCGGGCCATCACCATCGGCATGCTCCCCGATATGCCAATGGAGAAGTTCGAGTTCCTCGGCAACACCTCGGCCACCGGCGCCTACTTCACCCTGCTCAATGACGGTCTGCGAAAGGAGCTGGAGGATATCGCGTCAAAGATGACCTATATGGAGTTCTCGGTAGCCCGGTCGTTCATGGACGAGTATATGTCGGCGCTCTTTTTACCGCACACCAATTTGGGGGCGTTTCCCAGTGTGCGGGAGATGATGGAGGAGAGGGCGAGGATGAAGGCGGAGGGATAGAACTCAAGTAAACAGATCGCTTACTGTAAGAAGGTATCAATCAGGATTATGGCGGCAACACACACGATCCATGCGCCAACTAACAGCCGGGATACCAAGCTGAACTTTCGCCGGAGAAGGTCACGGATCGTAGAAACTACTGTTCCCGCTAACGTGAGCAGGTAGACCAACTTCAAGGCGGCAGAGTTTGTAGACCAGATGGCAGAGCCTGCCTTGTAAATAAGATAGCAGAGGAGTATCGCACCGCCGCCGCTATAAACAAGGAAATCGATACTTTCAAGCCGCCAGAAAATCCGCCACCCAGAGCTTCGCTGAGTTGTGTTGGACGCAGACTTTTTCACCGCAGCCTCCTGATTTATGCGGAGCAGCTGTCAGGCCGCTGCTTTCGAGGGTGCTTCCCCGCTGACCTTCCATCGTGCCTCAATGGTATCCGCGGATAAATCGGCACCACACTCCCATTCTACAAAGTAGCCGCCGTTCAAGACGTTAACAAATTGATGATGATCTCGGAGCGCGTTAAACGCCTCAAGTTCCAGATAGGGTTTGACATCAAAAATACCATGGCGACCGTCCGCGGCGACTATGGACAATATCCAATCCGGCAACGGTGTAAGCTTGATTATTCTCATTGATCAAGTCCTTTAATCGGAAAGGGCGTTTTACCGTTTACGGCCAAGTCCCAGTCAGCGAGCAAATCTTCCTGGTGGATTTCAATCCACGCAACGACAAGCTTGTGTTTGTTTGGCGGCAGCTCACCGGCCAAAACGGTTCCATCCGGGATGGAGTAGACCGCAACCTTGCCCTGGTAATCAGCGTGAATGTGCGGGACGTGATGTTTCTCTATATCCCGAAAAAACATCCGGATGAGAATTCCATAAAACATAGAAATTGTCGGCATCCTGTTTCCCCTATAATTTCTATAAGTACGATAGTTCTATCGTACGACAAAAGCAACGTCAAGCGGATAACGCTTCAAAGTATCAAAGCAAAAGGGGTTACGGCTTCCGCCGTAACCCCTTTTGAAATCTCTAAGCAACACCGTTACGCCGCTACCTGCTCCACCCCCAGCTCAAACACATCATGGAGCACCCGCACCGCCAGCTCGGAATACTTGGCGTCGATGACGCACGAAATCTTGATCTCCGAGGTGCTGATCATCATGATATTGATCCCCTCATTGGCAAGGGCGTCGAACATCTTCGCCGCCACGCCCGAGTGGGAGCGCATCCCCACGCCCACGACGGAGAGCTTGGCGATGTTTTCCTGAAGGCTCACATCCTTGGCGCCGATGTCGGCGGCGTTGATCTTCTGGGTCAGGTCCAGCGCCTTTTTGGCATCGGTCTTGGGCACGGTGAAGGAGAGGTCAGTCAGTCCACCCTCGCCCACGTTCTGGATGATCATATCGACCACGATGTTGTCGTTGGCCACGGCCCCGAAGAGCCGCGAGGCGACGCCGGGCTTGTCGGGCACGCCGACCAGCGTGATCTTGGCCTCATTCTTGTTGCAGGTTACCCCCGAGACCACTACTGCTTCCATCTCTCTGTCCTCCTTGGTTACCATGGTTCCGGGGTTGTCGTTGAAGCTTGAGCGGACATGTACCGGAACATTGTATTTTGCGGCAAACTCCACCGAACGGGTCTGGAGCACCTTGGCCCCAAGGCTCGCCAGTTCGAGCATCTCTTCGTACGAAATCTTCTCCAGCTTGCGGGCGTTGGGCACAACGTTAGGGTCGGCGGTGTAGACGCCGTCGACGTCGGTGTATATCTCGCAGACATCGGCCTTGAGCGCAGCGGCAATGGCGACCGCGGTGGTGTCCGAGCCGCCTCTTCCGAGGGTCGTCACGTCGCCACCGGCGGTAATCCCCTGGAACCCGGCGACTACGGCGATCTTTCCTTCCTTCAGCGCGTCATGCACCCGCTCGGCGGTGATCTTTTCGATGCGTGCCTTGGTGTGGGCGGTGTCGGTGATGATTCCCATCTGGCGGCCGGTGAACGACTGGGCCTTGTACCCCATGTCCTTGAGCGCCATGGCCAAAAGCGCAATGGTGACGCGCTCGCCGGTGGAGATGAGGGTATCCATCTCGCGCTCGTCGGGTGTTTCGCTTATCTCGTGCGCCAGTTTGACAAGCTTGTCGGTCTCGCCGCTCATGGCCGAGACAACGACGATGACATCGTGCCCCTCGTCCCTCGTTCGGGCCACGCGCCGCGCCACGTTCTTGATCCGCTCGGGGTTGCCGACGGAGGTGCCGCCGTATTTTTGCACTACTAACACGTCTACTTGTCTCCTATGAAAAAGTCCATCAGCCGATGTCCGTCCTCGAACACCAGTCTGGACGACGTCACAATTCCCTCATCGTATGTTGCCGCCCCTTTGCCCTTCAGCGCGCCCGTACTGTCAAAGACAATGGCAGGGACGGGGTCGGAGGAGTGAGTCTTGATCTCGATGGGTGTCGGATGGTCGGGCATTACCAAAATCCGATGGTCGCCGAAGCGCTTCATCCCTTCGACCACTGCCCCCACCACCTTGGCGTCAAAATCCTCGATGGCCTGTATCTTGGCCTTGAGATCGCCGTTGTGACCCGCCTCGTCGGGGGCCTCCACATGCAGATAGACATAGTCAACCGTCTCCAGCGCCTTCAGCGCATACTCGGCCTTGCCGGAGTAGTTGGTGTCGATATACCCCGTGGCGCCCGGCACGTTGAGCACCTCGAACCCGGCATAGATGCCAAGCCCCTTGGTCAGGTCCACGGCCGAGATCACCGCACCGGAGAGGCCGTACTTTTCCTTGTAGGTCGGCATGGAGGGCTTTCTCCCCTGCCCCCAGAGCCAAATACAGTTAGCCGGTTTCTTACCCTTGGCAATGCGTTTTTTGTTAACCTCGTGGTTCCCGAGTACTGCGATTGAGCGTGTCATCAGGTCACGCAGCATCGCCATTCCCTCGCCACCCGGCAGGTGGTCGCCAATAGCCTTGCCCGAAATATCGTGGGGCGGGGTGCACTTGGCCAGCTCCAGGCCGTTCTTCCAGACCATCAGGTGGCGATAGCTGACGCCGGGATGGAAGCGCACCGATTCACTCCCCAACTCTTTATCAACGGCAAGAATAAGCTCCCGCGCCTCCTCGGTCGAGATGTGACCGCCGGAGAAGTCGTCCATGATGAGCGATGACGAAAGAGAGGTCGGTTCCAGGGAATCGCCGTTCCGGAGCGTCACCACGTTGCAGCGGTAGGCCACATCGGTCGGCGCCAGTTCCACTCCCATGCTAGCCGCCTCAAGGGGAGAGCGCCCCGTATAGAATTTCTTCGGGTCGTACCCCATGACCGAAAGGTTGGCCACGTCGCTTCCCGGAGGATAGCCCCCAGGCACCGTCTGGACCTTGGCCGTAATACCGTTCTGGGCCAGCCTGTCCATGTTGGGCGTTCGCGCCGCCTGCAGGGGTGTCTTGCCGTCCAGTTCCTTCATGGGGCGATCTGCCATGCCGTCGCCGAGCAGTACGATGTATTTCATATCAATACCCCAGCACCCTTACCACGTCTTCCATGGTTGCCTTGCACTTGAGCGACTGCACCGCCACCTTCAGCGCGTTGTCCGGGTCCTTGAGGCCGTGGCCGGTCAGCGTGCAGACCACCTTGTCGCCGGCGGTGAACAGCCTCTTGTGATTGGCCTTCATCAGTCCGGCGATGGAGGCTGCCGAGGCCGGTTCGCAGAAGACCCCTTCCTGCACCGCCACCAGCCGGTAGGCCCGCAGAATCTCTTCGTCGCTCACCATGTCGATGAGCCCCTTCGACTCGTCCCGGGCGTTGAGCGCATCCTGCCACGAGGCGGGGTTGCCGATGCGGATGGCCGTGGCCACCGTCTCGGGGTTTTTTATCGGTTTGCCCAGCACGATGGGGGCCGATCCCTCGGCCTGGAATCCCAGCATTCGGGGGAGTGTCTTTGTTTTTCCTTCAGCCTGGTATTCCTTGTACCCCTTCCAGTAGGCGGTGATGTTCCCCGCATTGCCGACCGGCAGGATGTGAAAAGTGGGCGCCTCGCCCATGGCGTCGCATATCTCGAAGGCCGCGGTCTTCTGCCCCTCTATCCGATACGGGTTGAGGGAGTTGACCATGGTGATGGGGTACTTTTCCGAGACCTGTCGCACAATCTGCAACGCCTCGTCGAAGTTTCCGTCAATCTGCACCACCGTCGCGCCGTGCATGATGGCTTGGGCCAGCTTGCCCATGGCGATCTTCCCCTCGGGGATGAGGACGAACGACTTCAGCCCGGCCCGGGCCGAATAGGCCGACGCAGCCGCGGAGGTGTTGCCCGTGGAGGCGCAGATGACGGCGTTTGCACCGTCTTCAACCGCCTTGGAGATGGCCATGGTCATCCCCCGGTCCTTGAAGGAGCCGGTGGGGTTCATCCCCTCGAACTTGAGGTATATCTCGATCTTCGGGTTGATGTGCTGTTCGAGATTCCTCGCCCGTATGAGCGGGGTGTTCCCCTCGTGCAGGGTGATAACCGGCGTCTTCTCCGATACCGGCAGGTATTTTCTGTATTCCTCGATTAAACCGCGCCAGGCCATGAAAACCTCTTGATTGTTTATTCTTCGCCTTCTACTCGAATGATGACCGTCTTCCCCACTATCGCCGGCATCAGGTCGATCTCTTCCAGGGCCGACCGGAGGTTCTTCTCCACGGCCTTGTGGGTGGTGATTACTATGGAGACCGCCTCACCGGCGGCACGCCCCTTCTGGCTTACCGACGAGATGCTGATCTGGTGGTTCCCCAGCACGCCGGCTATGCTTGCGAGCACTCCCGGTTTGTCCAGCACGGTGAAGCGCAGATAATAGCAGGTTTCCACCGCGTCCATCGGCTTGATGGTCCGCTGCTTTCTCTCTTCGCTCCTGAATGCCGCTACCGGCACCATTCCCTCCGACTTGTACACGATATCCCGGGCTATGTCGATGATGTCGGCCACCACCGCGCTGCCGGTCGGCATCTCCCCTGCCCCCCTGCCGTAGAACAGCGTCTGGCCGACGGCGTCACCCTCCACAGCGACGGCGTTGAAGACGCCATCCACCGTGGAAATGTGGTACTCGTTGGGCACCAGTGTCGGGTGCACCCGCGCCTCGATGCCGTCCTTGTCGTCCTTGGCAATGGCGAGGAGCTTGATCTTGTAGCCGAAATCCTTCGCGTATTCGAAGTCGGTCGGCGCCAGCTTGGTGATCCCCTCGGTGTAGATGGCGTCAAACGGCACCGGCGTGCCGAAGGCGATGTTGATGAGCACCGCCAGCTTGTGGGCCGTGTCGATCCCCTCCACGTCGAAGGTGGGGTCGGCCTCGGCGTAACCCAGGGCCTGCGCCTCTTTCAGCGTCTCGGCAAAGTCGCTCCCTTCGTTGGTCATCTTGGTGAGGATAAAGTTGCAGGTGCCGTTGATGATGCCGTAGATCGACTTGATATGGTTGGCCGCAAGCCCTTCGCGGATTGCCTTTATGATGGGGATGCCGCCGCCCACGCTGGCCTCGAAGCCGACTTCCCGCCCCGTTTCAGCCGCCTTCTGGTATATCTCTTCGCCATGGAGCGCCAGCAACGCCTTGTTCGCCGTTACGACGTGCTTTCCCGCCGAAAGGGAATCGAGGATGATCTGCTTCGCGACGCCATAGCCGCCGATCAGCTCGACAACAATGTCGATGGACGGGTCGTTGATGACATCGGCCGCATCGGTGGAAAGGGCCACGCCGCTCAGGTCCAGCCCTTCCCTCAGGCGGTCGACGTGATGATCCGCCACCCGCTTCAGTACGAGGTTTGCCCCCAGCCTGCGCCGGATTACATCGGCGTTGTTGAGGAGTATCTTTGCG
>JAOUDF010000160.1 GCA_029859385.1 Nitrospirota bacterium | reverse complement strand
GCCCACCTGCTCCTCAAGCATAAGGGCGGTTTCGAGGGCCTCTTTTTCCGAAGGTGCCTTCTGACGGAACTTCTCAATCAGGACTTCCACGTCCGCCAGGCTATGCCGGAACTCGTCCACATTTACCCTGAGAAGTTCGTCGGGGATAAAACCCTCTTCGAGAAAGTGCTCCTTGCCGGTCCTCAGCAGCGCCGCATGGTTGTTTTCCTCCACGCAGAGCTGCCACCAGAAATCCTTGTCGGAGGGAAAGATGGTGGAAAAAAGGAGGTATAGATCGGCGACCCGCAACTCGAGCTTGACGAACTGCTCCAGGTTTGCGACGAGTTCTTCGCGGTTCATAAGGTTCTCCGACACGACCACAACCCTCTCTGGCAATCAACCTGCCGATGAAAACACTATAGACTATTCGAGAGAATTCCATGGGATTTAGAACGATTTCTTCATTGTTGTCAAGCCATTTAATCTATTTAATCCATACCCGTCCTCGCTGCAACCTTGATCATAAATACTACTGATCTTTTCTGTCGCACCCGGTTTTTTGCTTTATGCGCCCGGTTCATACCCCAGATTCGGCGCCAACCAGCGTTCAGCCTCAGCCACCGCCATCCCCTTGCGGCGGGCATAGTCCTCGACCTGATCGCGGTTGATCTTGCCAAGGACGAAGTAGGTAGACTGCGGGTGGGCAAAATAGAGGCCGCTCACCGAGGCGGTCGGCACCATGGCCTTGCTTTCGGTGAGCCATATGCCGGTCTGCTCCTTCACCTTCAGAAGCTCCCATATCGTGTCCTTCTCCGTGTGTTCGGGGCAGGCGGGGTAGCCGGCAGCGGGGCGTATGCCGCGGTATTCCTCGTTGATGAGCTGCTCGTTGCTCAGTGACTCGTCCGCCGCATAGCCCCAGAACTCCTTCCGCACCATCCGGTGCAGACGCTCCGCAAAGGCCTCGGCCAGCCGGTCGGCCAGGGCCTTGAGCATGATGGCGTGGTAGTCGTCGTGCTCCTTCTGGAACGCTGCAACGCGGGCGTCGATCCCCTCCCCCGCCGTCACGGCAAAGGCACCGATGTAGTCCTTGAGCCCGCTCGATTTTGACGCCACGAAATCGCTGAGGCAGCGGCTCGGCTTGCCCGCGGGCTTCTGTTGCTGCTGCATCCGCAGGTGGCGGAAGACCGTGAGCACCGTCTCCCGGCTCTCGTCGGTGTAGACCTCGATGTCGTCGCCGATACGGTTGGCGGGGAAGAGGCCAAAGACCGCCCTGGCCCTGAGCCATTTTTCGTTGATGATTTTGTCGAGCATCGTTTGGGCATCGGCAAAGAGGGTGCGGGCCTCGTCCCCCTTTTTCGGATCGTCGAAGATCTTCGGGTAGTCCCCGGCAATCTCCCACGCGGTGAAGAAGGGGGTCCAGTCGATCACGTCACGCAGCTCCGACAGCGGGAAGTCGTCCAGCACGTGGATGCCCGGCTTCTTCGGCACCGGCGGCACGTAGCCGGTCCAGTCGATGGGGATGGCGTTGGCGCGGGCCTCCTCGATGGTGAGCCACTGGATGCCGACGCGTCGCTCCTCGTGCTGGCTGCGCAGCCCGACATATTCCTCACGGGTCTTGCGGGCGAAGTCGTCGCGCAAATGGGGCGTGATAAGGTTCTGCGCCACCCCTACGGCGCGGGATGCATCCTTCACCCAGACGGTCAGGGCGTTTGAATAGTGCGGCTCGATCTTCACCGCGGTGTGGATGCGCGAGGTCGTCGCGCCGCCGATGAGAAGCGGGGTGTTAAACCCCTGCCGCTGCATCTCCTTCGCCACGTGGCTCATCTCCTCCAGCGACGGCGTAATCAGCCCCGACAGGCCTATGATATCGGCGTTCTCGGCGCGGGCCCGGTCGAGAATCTGCTGGGCCGGCACCATCACCCCCAGGTCGATCACCTCGAAGTTGTTGCACTGGAGCACCACGCCGACGATGTTCTTGCCGATGTCGTGCACGTCGCCCTTTACCGTGGCCATCACGATCCGCCCCGCGCTTCGGGCATTGCCCGACTTTTCCGCCTCGATGAAGGGTATCAGAAAGGCCACCGCCTTCTTCATCACCCGGGCGCTCTTTACCACCTGCGGCAGGAACATCTTCCCCTCGCCGAACAGGTCGCCCACCGTGTTCATCCCCTCCATCAGCGGCCCCTCGATAACCTGGATCGGCCGCTCGCACTGCCGCCGCGCCTCGTCGGTGTCGGCCTCGATAAAGGCGTCGATCCCCTTTACGAGGGAGTGAGACAGCCGCTTCTCCACCGGCCACTCGCGCCATGCCAGGTCCTCCTTCTTCTCCACCGCGCCCTCTGCCCGATACTTGTCGGCAATCTCCAGCAGCCGGTCGGTGGCGTCGGGTCGCCGGTTGAGCACCACGTCTTCCACCCGCTCCCGCAGCTCCTCGGGCAGTTCGTCGTAGACCGCCAGCTGGCCCGCGTTGACGATCCCCATGTTCATCCCGGAGCGGACGGCGTGGTAGAGAAACACCGCGTGGATCGCCTCGCGCACCGTGTTGTTCCCCCTAAACGAAAACGAGATGTTGGAGAGGCCGCCCGAGACCATGGCGTGGGGCAGGTTCCGGCGTATCCACCCCGCCGCCTCGATAAAGTCGAGGCCGTAGCTGTTGTGCTCCTCGATGCCGGTGGCAATGGCGAAGATGTTGGGGTCGAAGATGATATCCTCCGGCGGGAATCCAATCTTTTCGGTAAGGATGCGGTACGACCGCTCGCAGATCGCCTTTTTGCGCGCCAGGGTGTCGGCCTGACCCTTTTCGTCGAAGGCCATCACCACCACCGCCGCACCGTACCGGCGCACCAGCCGGGCATGCTCAATGAAGGCCGCCTCGCCCTCCTTCAGCGAGATGGAGTTCACCACCCCCTTCCCCTGCACACACTTCAGCCCCGCCTCGATCACCTCCCAGCGCGAAGAGTCGATCATCACCGGCACGCGGGCGATGTCGGGCTCCGACGCGATGAGGTTCAGAAAGGTCGTCATCGCCTGCACGCCGTCGAGCATCGCCTCGTCCATGTTCACGTCGATCACCTGGGCGTTTTCCGCCTGGCCGCGGGCCACGTCGAGGGCCTTGTCGTACTCCCCCGCCATCACCAGCTTCTTGAAGGCCGCCGAGCCGGTAACGTTCGTCCGCTCCCCCACGTTCACAAAGAGGGAGTCGGGGCCGATGTTGAGCGGCTCCAGCCCCGAGAGGCGGCAGACCGGGGGCCGGGCCGGGATAGCCCTCGGCGGAATTGTGGCCACCGCGTCGGCAATGGCGCGGATATGCGCCGGCGACGTGCCGCAACAGCCCCCCACAATGTTCAGAAAACCGCTTCGCGCCCACTCGGCGATCTCCTTCGCCATCGCCTCGGGCGTTTCGTCGTAGCCGCCAAAGGCGTTGGGCAGCCCCGCGTTGGGGTGGGCCGACACAAAGCAGTCGGCAATGGCGGACAGCTCCTCGATGTGCGGCCGCAGCTCCTCCGCGCCCAGGGCGCAGTTAAAGCCAAAACTGACCGGCCTGATATGCCGCAGCGAGTTCCAGAAAGCCGCCACCGTCTGTCCCGAGAGAAGGCGACCCGAGGCGTCGGTAATCGTGCCCGAGATCATCACCGGCAGCCGTTTTCCCGTCGTCTCCGCAAAGGTCTCGATGGCAAAGAGCGCCGCCTTGGCGTTGAGCGTGTCGAAGATCGTCTCCACCAGCAGCAGGTCCGCGCCGCCGTCCACCAGACCGCGAATCGCCTCGGTATAGGCCGTCACCAGCTGGTCGAAATTGATGTTGCGAAAACCCGGATTGTTCACGTCGGGGCTTATGCTCGCCGTGCGGTTCGTGGGGCCCAGCACCCCGGCCACAAAGCGGGGCTTCTCCGGCGTCTTCGCCGAAACCGCGTCCGACGCCGCCCGTGCCACCTTCGCCCCGGCGACGTTCAGTTCGTAGACAAGCCCCTCCATCCGGTAGTCGGCCATGGAGACGGCGGTGGAGTTGAAGGTGTTCGTTTCGATTATGTCCGCGCCCGCTTCGAGATAGGCGGTGTGAATGGCGCCGATGATGTCGGGCCGGGTGAGGGAGAGGAGGTCGTTGTTCCCCTTGACGTCGCAGGGCCAGTCTTTAAACCGCTGGCCGCGATAGTCCCCCTCCTGCAGGCCGTAGCCCTGGATCATCGTGCCCATGGCGCCGTCGAGGATGAGGATGCGCTGCTTCAGAAGTTGGTCGATAGTCGGCATGAAGGTGTGTCCGTGTTATTTCGAGGTATTATGGAATTTACCATACTAACCCGGATATTTCATAATTTCTCGTGATGATCGCGCCGGAATTTGTTTTCACAAGTGATTTCGCGATGGAGCGGCATATTGGTGGATACGTCCGACTGAGCGAAATCGCTTGTGGAGACAAAGGCCAAGCGAGGGCGCGAGCAAGTTTATGAAATATCCGGGTTAAGGTAGGGGGGCAAGGGTGAAGGATTTATACGGGGTACTGAGGAGGATAAAACGGAAAGGAGAAAGAAGCCAATAAACTGTCCGCGTAATTCGCTAAATTCTCTCCTTGACAATTGGTATTACTTATGTAAGACTATTGACATACTTTAAGAAGACGATCAATAAAAGGCCGTGTGACGTGAGCGGCAACGATGAGTAGCGCAAATCACCCTGACTATCGGAATTGGCCGATATGCTTAACTCTTACAAGGAGAAGATCATGGAAAAGGTAGCTGAAAAAGCAACAGCAAAGGGAATTGAAACCGGTTTCGAAATGGGGACTGAAATGTTTAACGCATTGGTAAAAGCACAGAAAGAATTCATCCCGACCCTGGTAAAAGGTCAGAAGGATGTCGCAGGGTGCCACACCGAGGCAACAAAGAAGCTGCAGGGGGCCTTTGTAGGTCTTTGCAATTTCCATGAAGCGCCGCTCATCGAGATGTTCAATCAGTATAATATCCTGATGAGCACGATGATCAAATCGTCTGAGATTGTGACTGAAGAAGCTGAGAAAATACAGGCCATTTGGGCAAGCACCGCGGAGAAGCAGTTAGCGTCGATGAAGAGCTTCTCAACGCTTTACAAACTGCCGACGGCCGCCAAATAGATTTACAGAGATAGTATTCACCTGACAGCCTGCCCTTGAGCTGGAGTCAGATTTACGGATAAACATTCGGGGCGTTGTTTCTTAGGAAACAACGCCCCGCATTTTTTGAAGAGGTTGAGCTAGTCAACTAATTGACAACGTCCCCTTTAGGTTCTCCACACAAAGCCATCTCAATCACGCGAACACCTATTGGGGAGCCTTCTTAAGTGCCAGCTTTTCGGCAATTTCATTATCACTAAACCCGCCTCTGGTTGACTGCTCGGGCCAGTCTGCACAATTTTTACAAGGTAGAGTCTCGCGGTAGTGACTGCTGTTCATGACGACAGCAGTATCGTTATAGTAGAGCAATATTTCATATTGGTTGGTCCAAACCACGCGATTTGGCGGCCCCAGAGCTTTGATAACCTGAAATATGTCGTCACCTGGCTGTATTTTCCCATTGACGAGTCTGGCCGTTGTTGCAACATCCCATGCCGATTCCCGCTGTAGAGACGTCCATTTAAAGGCATAGGTAGAGTACCATTCGGGATAATCTGCGAACCCGCCAAACAAGAGGTTAAGACCTTCCTT